>JAFADT010000051.1 GCA_023424585.1 Pseudomonadota bacterium | reverse complement strand
CATCTCGTTCTTCGTCACGCCCACCAGCGTGAGCAGCTCCACCTGGCCGCTGGGCAGGGTGAAGTGGCTGGGGCGGGTGGCGTCCTTCACGAACACGAAGCCCGACAGCTTGGTGTCACCGCCGGTGAGCGTGCCGTCCACCGGGTAGCGGTGCCCCATGGCGAACAGCCGCGCGCACACGAGGTTGTAGGCCATCATGTCCAGCAGGCGCAGCACGGGCCAGCGCTCCTCCTCGGGCGTGTGGATGACCATCTCGTAGCCCAGGCCGCTGCGGGCGTCGTCCGGCAGGTCCTCGCCGGGGGCCACCGTGAAGGGGTTGGACAGGCCGCTCGTCACGTAGGTCCAGTACGGGTGCTCCGGGCTGGGAGGCGCCACGCGCACGCCCATGGGCAGCCAGTTCGGATCCAGCTCCGTGCCCTGGGCCAGCTCGCTCTCCAGCCACCCCTCCAGCACGCCCGTGCCCTCGAGGAGGTCCACCTCCTCGCGGATGGCGCCGAACAGCTTGGGGTACTCCACCTCATCGCGGTCGGCCCAGCAGTCTTCGTACCACTGGATGAAGTCTTCCTCTGTCTCCGGGACTTTCATGGGGGCGGACTCTAGAGGTTCACCCCGATTTCACAACTTGAACCGCGCGCGGATGCCCACCGGCCGGTGGGCTGGCGGACAGACGTCCGGGGTTTTCAGGTACCGGTGGACCCGGGGGCCCCGCCGGCTCCGGAGCCGGCCCACGGCTTGAGGCCGCAGATGCGCTCCGCCTCTTCCACCGCGGGTGCCAGCCGCGCGTGCTCCATGCGCAGGAAGCTCCGCACGGCCTTGTCCAGGCGCTTGTCGAAAATCAGGTGGGCGCTGTGCACGGCGGTGGGCTCGAAGCCGCGAGACACCTTGTGCTCGCCGCCGGCGCCGGGCTCGAAGACCTTGCGGCCCGCGCGGATGCAGTCGTCCACGGAGTGATACAGGCAGACGTTGAAGTGCAGGAAGGGGTGCTCCTCCGTGCAGCCCCAGTAGCGGCCGTAGAGCCGCTCCGGCGTGGCCAGGTTGAAGGCCCCGGCGATGACCTTCCCGTCCTTCACCGCCTCCACCATCTCCACCGCGTGGGGCAGGTCGCGGAAGACGCGCTCGAAGAAGCCGGGGGTGAGCTGCACCTGGCCCCAGGCGTGGCGCTCGCAGGTGGACGTGTAGAAGGTGTACGCGCGTCGGGCGTGCTCTTGCGTCAGCTCCGCGCCGCGCACGGTGCGCAGCTGGATGCCCTGGGTGGCCGCGGCGCCGCGCTCGCGCTTGAGCTGGTTGCGGCGCTTGGAGTCGAAGCGGGCCAGGTAGTCGTCGTAGCCTTGATAGCCCGGGTTCTTCCAATGGAACTGGAGCGTGATGCGGCGCGCGAGCCCGGCCTCCTCCAGGAGGTCCGCCTCCTCGTCCGTGGGGTAGAGCACGTGCACGCCGGAGCAGCCCTGCGCCCGGGCCGCGTCCACGGCGGCCTGGAGGAGCGCGAGGCGTAGCTTCGAGGCGTCCTCGCCGGGGGCGGTGAGGAAGCGCGGCACGGTGGCGGGGGACAGGGGGCCGCCCACGAGCAGCTTCGGGTAGTACTCCACGCCCAGCTGGGCGGCGGCGTTGGCCCAGCCGAAGTCGTAGATGTACTCGCCCATGCTGTGGAACTTGAGGTAGGCGGGCGCGGCGGCGACGAGCTTCTTCCCGCGCCACAGCGTCAGGTGGTGCGGGGCCCAGCCGGTGTCCTCGGTGGCGCTGCCGCTCTCCTCCATGGCGGACAGCCACGCGTGGCGCACGAAGGGGGGCGCGCCGTCGGCGACCAGGGCATCCCACTGGGGGGCCGGGACATCGCGGATGGCGTCGAGAATGCGGACCTTGAGAGGGGTGTCGGCGGGCACGGGAGCAGTCTTAACGCGGGCCTGTCTCCTTCGCTCCCGTTCGTCCCTCCGGAGGGCACCCGGGCGAGCGGGCCCGGGGCGCCTCAGGAGGCCTTCTTGCGGGGCGGCGCCCGGGTCCGGGCGGCCATCACCCGGGCCATGTTGTCTTCAATCCAGGAGGTCAGCGCCTCCACGTGGACGGCGACCTCCCCGCCCAGGGGCGTGAGGCTGTAGTCCACGTGCGGGGGAATCACGGGGTGGGCCTCGCGGTGCACGAAGCCGTCCTGCTCCAGGGCCTGGAGCGTCTGGGCGAGCATCTTCTCGCTGACCCCGCCCACCTTGCGGCGCAGCTCGCTGAAGCGGTGGGTGCCTTCCTCCTTGAGCGCGACGAGCACCAGCACGCCCCACTGGCTGGTGACGTGCTCCAGCACGCCGCGCGAGGGACACGCCGCCGCGTACAGGTCCCCGCGCTGCTTCACCTTCTCCAGCAGCGGGCTGCGCTTGCTTGTCTTCATGGCGTGACACTTACCACGAGGTGCGTACTTACCAAAAGTGAGTGACGCCGTTAGGGTCAGTGCCGGTTCGAATTCGCGCCTGGGGCGCGGGAAGGAAGGGGCGAAGCCATGTTCGTTGTCACGGGAGCCACGGGGAAGCTGGGGCAGTTCGTCGTCGAGGGGTTGCTGAAGAAGGTGCCGGCGAACGAGGTGGCGGTGGCGGTGCGCAACCCGGACAAGGCGAAGGCCTGGGCGGCGCGCGGCGTGCAGGTGCGCAAGGTGGACTACGACCAGCCGGAGACGCTGAGCGGAGTGTTCTCGAAGGGAGACACGGTGCTGCTCATCTCCGCGAACGAGGTGGGGAGGCGCTTCCCGCAGCACTTGGTGGTCATTGAGGCGGCGAAGAAGGCGGGGGTGAGGCTGCTGGCCTACACGAGCATCCTGTTCGCGGACCGGAGCGGCCTGTCGCTGGCGGGGGAGCACAAGGCGACGGAGGAGGCCATCCGCGCGTCGGGCATCCCGTATGTGTTCCTGCGCAACGGCTGGTACGTGGAGAACTACACGGAGCACCTCGGGCCGGCGCTCCAGTACGGCGTGGTGCAGGGCAGCGCGAAGGACGGCCGGGTGGCGGCGGCGACGCGCGAGGAGTACGCGGACGCGGCGGTGGCGGTGCTGACGGGCGCGGGCCACGAGAACCAGGTGTACGAGCTGGCGGGGGACGCGAGCTTCTCGCTGCCGGAGTACGTGGCGGAGCTGTCGCGCCAGTCCGGCAAGCCGGTGAAGTACGTGGACCTGCCGGTGGCGGAGTTCTCCGCGGCGCTCCAGCAGGTGGGCGTGCCCAAGCCCTTCGCGGACACGCTGGCAGACGCGGACGCGGGGCTCGCGCGCGGGGAGCTGAATGACACCAGCCACACGCTGAGCCGGCTGATTGGCCGGCCCACGGCGCCGTTCGGGAGCGCGATTGGCGCGGCGTTGAAGCAGGGTTGAGCGTTCCGGCACAGACCTTCCGGACCTGCGTGCCAGTCCGGAAGTTTGGCGTGGAACGGACGGCTTGGGTAGGGTCCAGGTTCGATGCGGAACGCCCTACCTGGTTGGTTCGTCGCTGTGCTCGTCCTCGTGGCTGCTCCTGCCCTGGCAGGGCCACGTGAGCGTGCGCAGATCCGAACCCTGGTGCTGTCGGAGCATCCGGATGACGCGGCCCACCGCATCCACGTGTCGGGACAAATCGTGACGGTGCTCCGGTTCGAGCAACCCTGCGACCCGCTCAAGACGAAGCTCTTGGGATGGGAGGGGCGCTTCGAGCCTCTGGTGGTCGCGGGGAAGCGGGTGGTGATCGAGCCCCTCCGGGCCCTGGCGCCGGATGAGAGCGTTCCCCTGCTCGTGACGCTCGCGGATGGGACCGCGATGTCGTTCTTGTTGCGGCCTCCTTTCATGGAGGAGGGTGGCTGGACGGATCAGCAGGTGGACGTCTTCAAGGACCGGGAGAGCTACCAGTCCCTGGTCTCCGTCCTGACGCGCACGCTCAGGGCGAAGAATGAGCTGGAGCTGGAGAACGCGAGGCTGCGTGAGGAGGAGACCTCCACGGACCACGCGCTGGCGGCGCTACTGGTGTCGGGGGCGGGGGCGCAGACGCCGTTCAAGCGGCAGCACACGTGGCGTGGATATGACGTGGATGCCCAGCTCTCGATGACGGTCTACTCGGGCAAGGGCAAGGCGGCGATCATGCTCAGCGTGACGAATCAGAGTGAGAGCCGGACCTGGCGCTTGTCCCAGACGAAGCTCTTCGCATCATCCAGTCGCGCGCCGAAGACCGTGGCCATCCGGGCCGAACGCGAGTCGATCGCGGTGGGGCAGACAGGTGCCATCGCGTTCGTGGTGGACCGCAGTGCGTTCCTCAACCCGGAGGGAAAGTTCGAGGAGTTGGCGCTGGAGGTCTACCAGCG
>JAFADT010000022.1 GCA_023424585.1 Pseudomonadota bacterium | reverse complement strand
CGGCTGGCGACGAGCGTGTTCGCCACCTGGGGCGCGGCCTCGACGACGACGCGCTCCCTGAAGGGACTGGCGGTGGGGGCGGAGGCCACGGTGCCGGTGCTCTCGCTGTCAGCGGAGGGCGTGCTGGCGTTGGAGCGCGTCGCGGTGCCAGTTGAGCGCGCGGCGGCGGTGTTGAGCGGAGGGCCTGGGGCGGCCATCATCCTCCAGAAGGCAGGGGATGCGTCAGGCTCGGGTGGAGGGAGCGGTGGAGGCTCGCAGGGGACCGCGCCGTCGAGCGGGCCGAGGGGCTACTCGTCCTTCAAGTCGTTCAAGCGGGCCATGGGGCCAGCAGGGCAGGGCAAGGAGTGGCACCACATCGTGGAGCAGACGGACGGGAACGCGGCACGCTTCGGACCGCAGGCGCTCCACAACACGGATAACGTCATCCCGCTCGACAAGGCACTTCATCAATCTGTGAGCGCGTTCTATTCATCGAATCAGTACAAGATTACAGGCTCTACGTCGCTGACCATTCGGCAGTGGTTGAGCACCCAGTCATTCGAAGCTCAGCGAGCATTTGGGCTTCACGCAATGGAGAATGTTCGGAACGGCCTATGGTGACGGAAGATCTCCAGAAACTCGTCGAGAAGTTTGCTCGGCATACCGCAGCACAGTCTGAAGCGATCATGGGAGGGGACGCGAAGGCTTCCAATAAGCACGCGAATGAATCGATCGCGGTGTTCAAGCGCCTAAGAGCGCATGGAGACGTTGGGCGCGATGCTCTTGCAACCCTTTTTGCCCATCCGCGCATGGACGTTCGGACGGCGGCGGCGGCCTTGCTGTTGCGGTATCGGACTGCTGAAGCAAGGGCCGTGTTGGAGGAGGCCGCGAAGGGAAAGGGGCTCATACCCTTTGAAGCGCAGGAATGTCTGAAACGCTGGGAGGAAGGAACTTGGTCACTCGACCCCGCATGATGCGGCTCGGGGCCGACGGCCTGTTTCCACTTCCAGACCGAGGGGACGCGCGCCCTCTTGAAAAGGGCACCCCATCAGACCGCAGGGGCGGGCGTCCTGGGCCGCTTGTAACGCCACAGTAACGCCAACGAGCGGTCAAAAACGAACGGGGTTGGACGGTTTGACCCGTCCAACCCCGCGTTTTTACATGTCCCCGACGGGATTCGAACCCGTGTTACCGGCTTGAAAGGCCAGCGTCCTGGGCCTCTAGACGACGGGGACGTCGTCACGGCTTGAGTCGCGGGGGGCTCGAACCCCCGACCCTCGGCTTAAAAGGCCGGTGCTCTACCAGCTGAGCTAGCGACTCGCTATTCTTTTTTGGGCAACGACCGCGGATCCGCCAGCGCCTCCGCGAGGCGCTTCCTACCAGCAGCGCCCGGGGAGTTCCACTGGCGATCGCAGTCGCCCCGTTCTGACACGCTCCGGCCCGACCCACGGTGAACATCCGGCCGCCGGTTCCCGCCACACGTCAGCGTCCGGCGCTATACACGGAGCATGTCCCAGGACGTCTCCGAACCGCCCGACACCCCCGAGGACGAAGAGGCCGGCGAGCAGGCCCCGCTCCGCCGCTACCTCACCCGCGCGGGCGCCGAGCGCATGCACCGCGAGCTGCTCCAGCTCCTCAACGAGGCCCGCCCCAAGGTCACCGCCGAGGTCTCCGCCGCCGCCGCCCAGGGCGACCGTTCAGAAAACGCCGAATACATCTACGGCAAGAAGCGCCTGCGGGAGATCGACCGGCGCATCCGCTTCCTCCAGAAGCGCCTGGACACCGCCACCATCGTCACCCCCTCGGAACAGGGCGACCGCTCGAAAGTCTACTTCGGCGCCACCGTCACCCTGGAGGACGAGGACGGAAACCGCAGCACGTACCAGATTGTGGGTTCGGACGAGATCGACGCCTCCGGAGGCCGCATCAGCGTCGAGTCCCCCATGGGGCGCGCACTCCTGCGCAAGAGCCCGGGCGACGCCGTGGAGGTGCGGCGCCCTCGGGGTGAGATTGAGCTCACCCTGGTGGACATCCGCTACGACTAGGACACCCGCCATGCCCCGGACGCCAGAGCCCAGCCCCCATGCTCGCCGCACCTACGCGCGCCTGAGCAGCCTGGACCTGGCCGCGTCCGCGGCCGGGCCCCTGTCGCTCGACGACCTGGGCTTGGACTCCGGCGGTGACCGGGTGAGCCTGGCGTTCGGCACCTACAGCCGCGAGGGCCTGGCGCACGCCCTGAAGGCCTATGGCTTCACACGGCGGCTGGAAGAGCGCGTGGGCCCCGTCGAGCTGCGCCTGTCCTGCCAGGACCCGTTCCTGCCGCGCATCACGTTGCTGAGCCGCCGCTACCACTCGCCCGTCGTGGACCTGTCCCTGCGCCGGGCCCCGGGCTCGGAGGTGGGCTTCACCCACGCGGCCGCGGAGGCCCCGCTGCTCTACGTGGACAGCCTCCTGTTGCAGCACCCTGGCCGGCCCTTCGACTGGAACCGGCCGCCGCTGCCCGGCCAGCTCCACCCCGGCCTCTCCCTGGCGCGCGACCTCCTGGAGCTGTTGCAGCTCATGGGCCGCCGCATCGGCGCGAAAGGCGTGGCGCTGATGCCCGCGACGTTCGCCGCCGCGTGCGTCTACGAGCCGCGCTTCACCTTCGTGGACGGCGCCGCGCAGGGGCACTTCAGCGCCCTTCGCCGCGCGGGCCGCGGCTGGCCCCGCTGGCTCCTGGCATGGGCGGTGGAGCTGGGCTGCATGCGGGACGCGCGAGGACAGCCGGCCCTCTTCAAGCCCACGCCGATGATCAGCCCCCTGTCGCGGCGGCTGGCCCGGCGGCTCGACACGCGCGGCTGGCACGAGGCCCGGCGCTCCCAGGCGAAGCAGGGGCTGTCCCTGGACGAGGAGGCGCTCCAGGCGCGCTTCCCCTGGACCCGCATGCCCCCCGGCCCCCCGCCCGAGAGGCTGGTGGAGGTCCTCGGGTATGATCCGCTGGCGCCCGCGTCGCCGTATCAGGATGCCGGGGAGTTAGCGCCCGCTCCGCGGCGCACGGCCGCGACGTCCTGAGGGGCGGTGTAGCGTCCTGTTCCGTCGGAGAGGGCCGTGCTGTTTCGGACGGAGGCGCGCGCTTTCAGACGGGAATGCGGCTGCTGCCCCCTCGTTCGGTGCCTATATTGAGCGGCGTCGGTCATCCTCGGTCGTCGCTCGCCGTCCGCAATCGCACCCGAACCACGTCAGGTCGCGAAGCCCTCGATGCGAAAGAACTTCATCCTCGACACGAACGTCCTCCTCCATGACCCCCGCAGCATCTACGGGTTCAAGGACAACAACGTCATCATCCCCATCTACGTCATCGAGGAGATCGATCAGTTCAAGCGCGACCTCTCCGAACTGGGGCGCAACGCGCGGCTGGTGGCGCGCTACCTGGATTCCTTCCGCGCCGAAGGCTCCTTGAAGGAGGGAGTCCCGCTGCCGCACGGCGGGATGCTCCGCGTGGCCTTCACCGACCGTTCGCTGCCGTCCTCCATGGCGGACAGCAACCTGGTGGACAACCGCATCCTCGCGGTGGCCCTGGACCTGATGGAGACCGAGCCGGACACCCAGGCCGTCTTCATCACCAAGGACACCAACCTGCGCATCCGCGCGGACGCCCTGGGCCTGTCCGCCCAGGACTTCGACACCGAGCGCGTCGAGATCACCGACCTCTACACGGGCTTCACGGAGCTGCTCGTCCCCACGGAGATGGTGGATCAGCTCTACAAGCCCGGCGGCGAGGTGGAGCTGCCGGCCCAGGACCGGCTCTTCCCCAACCAGCTCGTGCTGCTCAAGGACGAGCTCAACCCGTCCCACACCGCCATGGCCCGCTTCCACGGGACCAAGGCCCGGCTCGTGCCGCTCGCGCGCAACAGCAAGGAGGGCACCTGGGGCATCCGGCCGCGCAACATGGAGCAGGCCTTCTGCCTGGACCTGCTGCTCAACGACGACATCAAGCTCGTCACGATTGTCGGCAAGGCGGGCACGGGCAAGACGCTGCTCGCCATCGCCGCGGGTCTGCAGAAGGTGACGGAGGAGGGCCTGTACCACAAGCTGCTGGTCAGCCGTCCCATCTTCCCCCTGGGCCGGGACATCGGCTACCTGCCGGGCAGCGTCGAGGAGAAGCTCAACCCCTGGATGCAGCCCATCTTCGACAACGTCGAGTTCCTCATGAACCTGAGCCGCGCGGACAAGAAGGCCGGGCGCGGCCACCACGAGCTCATCGACCTGGGGCTGATGGAGATCGAGCCGCTCACGTACATCCGCGGGCGCAGCATCCCCAACCAGTTCATCATCGTGGACGAGGCGCAGAACCTCACCCCGCACGAGGTGAAGACCATCCTCACGCGCGTGGGCGACAACACGAAGATCATCCTCACCGGCGACCCGTTCCAGATCGACAACCCCTACGTGGACTCGACGAATAACGGGCTCGTCCACGTGGTCAACCGCTTCAAGAACGAGAAGATCGCCGGCCACATCACCATGGCCAAGGGCGAGCGCAGCATGCTGGCCGAGTTGGCGGCCAACCTGTTGTGAAGCGCCCACGGCCTGTGCCTGATAGAGACGAGTCATGACCCAGGACGGCACCGACAAGCCCGACACCCCCGGCGAGGAGAAGAAGCCCCTCGTCGAGTACCCCTCCGTCTATGAGTACAAGGTGATGGGCAGGGCGACGGTCGAGGAGACGCCCGACTTCGAGGAGCACGTGCGCTCGCTCTTCCGGCGGAAGCTGGGGACGGACGTGTCCCCGGACTCCATCCACGTGCAGCACAGCCGCAAGGGGAAGTTCGTGTCCCTGAGCGTGTCCGTGCTGCTCCTGTCCGAGGAGCAGCGCCGGGCCATCTACGCCGAGCTGCACCAGGACCCACGCATCGTCTACTACCTGTGAGGCAGGCGGTGCGGGGGCGGATGCCCCAGGGCGCCCGGAGCCCGCCGGCGGCTGGAAGTCCGGCCGGGGTGCGTATATGAGGGTGGAATGAGCCCCGCCGAGCATTTCCCGCTGTACCACCCGCCGGGGGCGCAGCGCGCGTTCGGATCCGACGACGCCACGCGCCGCTTCGCCAAGGTGGCCCAGCTCGAGCCGGGCTCCCGCGTGCTGGTGCTCGGCTGTGGCCCCGACGGCGGCGCCGCCATGCTGCTGGCCCAGGAGCTCAAGTGCTCCGTGGTGGCCGTGGACGTGGACGAGGCGCTGGTGTCCCCCGTCCGCGAGCGCGTCCGCGCCCAGGGCCTGTCGGACCGCGTCGAGGTGCGCCGCGTGGCGCCGGACGCGCTGGGCCTGCTGGATGGCCCCTTCCACGGCATCCTCGTGCCGGGGCGCGTGCAGTACCCCCTGGACGTGTCGCTGCGCGTGTTCCGCCCGCTGCTGGGCAAGCGCGGCCGCGTGGGCTTCACCTTCCCGGCGCGCGTGGGCCGCTTCACGCCCAAGTCCGTCCTGGACTTCTGGGAGAACCGCCTGGGCGCGCCGCTCCTCCTGCCGCGCGAGCTGCTCCAGGCCCTGGAGGCCGCCGGCTTCGAGCCGGAGTCCGTGGAGTCGCTGCACGACACGGAGCTGGACGCGTTCTACAAGGAGCTGGAGGCGCACCTGCCGGAAGGTGACGCGCCGGAGAGCGCCGCCTTGCGCGAGGAGCTCGCCCTGCACCGTGAGCACAACCAGCGGCCGGGCGTCAGCTACGCGTTCGCCGTGGGCCGGCGCAAGGAGCCGGGCGAGAAGCCCCCGGCGTCGCGCGACCGCGGCTAGGGCTCGCGTCGGGGCTGCTTCGTGAAGCGTGGGGGAGGGCCGGAGGCTTCGGGCCCTTCGAGCGCCGGAAGCTACTGCACGCCGTTGAAGTCGAGCAGCTCGATGGACTCGGGCGCCACCGACAGCGTGACCTGCTCGCGGTAGCCGGCCGCGTCGCCGCCGATCTGGAAGGGCATGGGGCGCGCGAAGCGGATGGTGACCTCGCGGGCGTGGAAGTCGTGGAGGCCTTCCGGGGACCAGCGGCCGTTCCACAGGCGGGGCAGGTTGGCCAGCACCTGCGTGGGCGTCACCTGGCCCAGGCGCAGCTGCAGGAAGCCCCGGCGGTCATTCGCGTGGGGGAACATGCGGAAGCCGTAGCCGTAGAAGGGCATGGTGCCCGCGGCCGCCATCATCAGCTTGCCCCGGAAGAGCAGCGCGCCCGGCGCGAGCGGCGCGCCCTCGGCCTGCCCCTCCGCGCCCAGGCGCCAGGCCTCCGACGGGCCGTTGACCACCTCGCACTCCACCTGCACGGAGCTGGTGAGGTAGTGCGGCACCGTCTTGAAGGCCACCGCGGAGAAGTAGCCGCCACCGCCGGACATGACCCGCTTGAACATGCCCTTGCCCAGCGACTCCTTCACGGAGATGTAGTCGTTGAGCACCTTGCCATCCACGCCCAGGCCCGCGAAGGGCGCGCGCTGGCCGTCCACCTGCACCAGGTCCATGGTGCGCACGCCCGGGACCTCCGCCGCGCGGGCGCGCACCACGTCGTTGAGGATGCCGTCGCCCCGCGTGCTGGACGCGTTGACGAACGCCGCGATGCCGTTGCCCGTGCCCAGCTTGAGGATGCCGAAGCGCGGCGCGGCCTGGCCGGCGAACTTCCCGCGCGGGCCCACCTGGTGCAGCACCTCGTTGACGAAGCCCATGAAGGTGCCGTCGCCGCCGCCGGTGAAGACCGTGGGGTAGCCCCGCTCCAGCACCGTCTGCGCGATGCGCCGCGCGTCCAGCGGCGAGCGCGACAGGAACAGGTCCTCCTCCGGCACCACGTGCGACAGCAGCTTGACCACCCGGGCGTCCACCTTGCGGGCGTTCGCGTTCAGCAGCACCGCGACCTTCGGCTCGGCGGACGGGAGCGCCGCGGGGGAGCGGCGGAAGTCCGTGGAACGCAGGGGCTGGACCAGCATGGACGACTCCAAAGGGGCGGGGAGCGGTATGACAGCGATGACGCGGTTCGGACTGTGCACTTTTCTCGCCAACCCCTGACGCGGGGTGTCAGGCGGACAGGTTGAAGTGATTCCGAGGGGTTGAACGGTCCGCTGGTGTCCAAAATGCCCGCCCGGTTGCTACCCCGAGGTGACGGCGGTGTAGAGCGCGTTACGCACCCGTGGCGCGTGGATGGCGTCCCAGTGACGGGCGGCCTGCCAGGGCTGCGCACTGCGCTACGCAGCGGGCGTCATCACCTTTGCGCTGGGTGCCCGGGCCTACGGGGAAACCCGCCCTCGCGTTTGACACGCCAGGGGGGGTGGTTACGTTGGGCATACATCGGGATTTCGTAGGAAAAACGCAGTAATTTCCAGAGGATGGGAACCGTGGGCAAGATTATCGGAATCGACCTGGGCACCACGAACAGCGTGGTGGCGATCATGGAGGGTCGCGAGCCCAAGGTCATCGTCAACGAAGAGGGAGCCCCCACGACGCCTTCGGTGGTCGCGTTCACGAAGGACGGGGAGCGCCTGGTCGGCCAGGTGGCGAAGCGCCAGGCCATCACCAACCCGGAGCAGACCGTCTACTCGGTGAAGCGCTTCATGGGCCGCCGCGCCGAGGAGACGACCGAGGAGGCGAAGCTCGTCCCCTACAAGGTCGTAAAGGGCCCCAACGGCGACGCGCGCGTGGAGATCGCCGGCAAGCAGTACAGCGCGCCGGAGATCAGCGCGCAGGTGCTCCTGAAGCTCAAGCGCGCCGCGGAGAACTACCTGGGTGAGAAGGTGACGGAGGCGGTCATCACCGTCCCTGCGTACTTCAACGACGCCCAGCGCCAGGCCACCAAGGACGCCGGTGAGATCGCCGGCCTCAACGTGCGTCGCATCGTGAACGAGCCCACCGCGGCCGCGCTCGCGTACGGCATGGACAAGAAGAAGGATGAGAAGATCGCCGTCTACGACTTCGGCGGCGGCACCTTCGACGTGTCCATCCTGGAGGTGGGCGAGAGCGTCGTGGACGTGCTCGCGACCAACGGCGACACGCACCTGGGCGGCGACAACATCGACCTGGAGATCATGAACTGGCTGATCAGCGAGTTCAAGAAGGACACCGGGCTCGACGTCAGCAAGGACAAGATGGTCATCCAGCGCCTGAAGGAGGCGGCGGAGAAGGCCAAGATCGAGCTGTCCAGCGCGACGCAGACGGAGATCAACCTGCCGTTCCTCACGGCGGACGCCTCCGGTCCGAAGCACCTGAACGTGAAGCTCACGCGCGCCAAGTTCGAGCAGATGATTGGCCCGCTGGTGGAGCGCTCGCTGGAGCCGTGCCGCAAGTGCCTGAAGGACGCGGGGCTGGACCCCAAGGACCTCAACGAGGTCGTGCTGGTGGGCGGCACCACGCGCATCCCCATGGTGCAGGAGGCGGTGAAGAAGCTGTTCGGCAAGGAGCCCAACCGCTCCGTGAACCCGGACGAGGTCGTGGCGGTGGGCGCCGCGGTGCAGGCGGGCGTGCTCTCCGGCGAGGTGAAGGACATCCTCCTGCTGGACGTGACGCCGCTGTCGCTGGGCGTGGAGACGCTGGGCGGCGTGATGACGAAGCTCATCGAGCGCAACACCACCATCCCCACGCGCAAGTCGGAGACCTTCTCCACGGCGGCGGATGGCCAGACGCAGGTGGAGATCCACGTGCTGCAGGGTGAGCGCGAGATGGCGAGCGACAACCGCAGCCTCGGTCGCTTCCACCTGACGGGCATGCCCCCGGCGCCGCGCGGCGTGCCGCAGATCGAGGTGACGTTCGACATCGACGCGAACGGCATCCTCAACGTCAGCGCGAAGGACAAGGCGACCGGCAAGGAGCAGAAGGTCCAGATCACCCACTCGTCCGGCCTGTCGAAGGACGAGGTCAGCAAGATGGTGGAGGACGCGCGCAGCAACGAGGCCGCGGACAAGGCGCGCCGCGAGCTGGTCGAGGTGAAGAACCAGGCGGAGAGCCAAGCCTACGCCGCGGAGAAGATGCTCAACGAGAACAAGGAGAAGCTCTCCGCTGACTCGGCGAAGGCCCTGGAGGAGGGGGTCGCGGAGCTGAACCGCGTGCGCGAGGGGCAGGACAAGGACGCCATCAAGGCGGCCCTCGAGAAGCTCCAGCAGGCCAGCTACAAGGTGGCCGAGGAGATGTACCGGGCCACCGGCGGCGCGCCGGGCACCACGCCTCCTCCGGGCGCCGAGCCCTCCGCGGCTCCGGGCTCCAGCGCCCAGCCGTCCGCGAAGGACGACGTGGTGGACGCCGAGTTCCGCCAGTCGTAAGGCCGTGAGCCTCCCGCCGCGCGGCGGGGGCTGAAGTCCCAAGGGCCGGTGCTCCGACGGGGGGCGCCGGCCTTCTTCTTTCTCCGCGCCGGTGGACGGGTGTGCCGGACGCGGGATGAGGGGCGGGAGCAACCCCGCGGATTCACGCGGGACGCGCGTGGCGGAGTCGCTGCAAGGGGCGGGTGGGTTCCTCGCAGTCCACCTCGAAGGTGTTCCGCCATGTCCCGCATCGACTCCCTGTTGTCCGGCCTGCTCCCCGACCTCGCCGCCCCAGAGGGCGCCTCCCTTCCCCTGGCCCCGCGCGCGGAGGTGCCTGCACGGGCGTCGGCCGCGCCGGCCAACTCCGTGGAGGTGTTTCGGGGGACGGGCGGGCCGGCCCCGGCGCCCACGCGGGCGCCGCCGGTGGCGCCCCGGGCGCGGGAGGGCAACGGCTTCGACTTCGGCGTGGGGGGCGCGTTCCCTCCGAAGCCCACGGGCTCCCTGATGGAGCAGCTGAAGCAGGGGGCGCGGCTCCTGGAGCAGACGCAGGCCGCCGCCTTCAGCGTGACGTTGGACAAGGGCCCGGCGATGGATGCCTACGCGCGCACCCTGCTGGCGGGCCTGGACCCGAGCCCGCCCATCGCGGGCGCACCCACGGCGCTCACCGACTACACCAGCACCCTTCCAGGCGTGTCCGCGAAGGAGGCCTTCGAGGCCTTCGTCAGCAACCCGGAGCTGCTCTTCGGCGCGGCGGGCATCTCGCTGCGGCCGGCGGCGAGCGCGCTGACGGACGGCGCCCGGCTGTTCCTGGAGGAGGCGGGGCCGCCGCCGGTGTGGGCCCCCATCACCGTGAAGCTCAACGAGACGGAGCGCGTCGTCCACATCACCACCCTGGACGGCCACCCGCTGCGCGGCACCAATCAGTTCGTCTTCGACGATGATGGCGGCGGAGGCACCCGCATCCGACAGTACTCGGCCTTCCAGGGCAGCTCTCCGGCGACGTCGGTGGGGCTCGCACTGATGGACCCCATCGAACGGCAACACGACATCTGGCGCAGCGTCCACGGACAACTGCATGAGATGCTCAGGCCGCGTTGACATACTGTGCCCACGGGAAGGTGACGCATGACGACGCTCCACACGACGCCGCCGGGACATGACGTGGTCCTCTACGACAGCCACTGCCGCGTGTGCAGCGGCGCGGCGCGGGAGATGCGCAAGCTGGTGGGGGGGCAGGGCACCCAGCTGCTGTCGTTCCGCGACGAGGGCGTCCTGGACGCCTTCCCGGGGGTGAGCTTCGAGCGCTGTGAGAAGGCCATGCAGCTCATCCAGGCGGACGGCCGGGTCCTGGAGGGCGCGGAGGCCATCGTCCGCGCGCTGGGCCGGCGGCCGTTGGGGCGGCTGCTCTACGTGTACTACGTCCCGGGGCTGCGGCAGCTGGCGGACGCGGTGTATGGCGTCGTCGCCCGCTACCGCTTCCGCATCGCGGGTCGCAACTGCCCCGACGGGGCCTGCGCGGTGCACTTCAAATAGGGGGAGGGGCGCGGATAGCATGCGGCCTCCCCCGCATCCTCCTCTGGCCCTTTCGTGACCTCGCCTTCTCCCAACCTGCTGGCCGCCCAGTCCTTTCGCCGCTTCTTCGGAGAGCTGAGGGAGACGTACCTGGAGCGGGAATCGCTGTTCACGCAGATTGAGCTGGCGCTGCTCTGTCGCGAGCACGTGCTGGTGGTGGGGCCGCCCGGGACGGCGAAGAGCGCGGTCGCCAGCGCCGTCCTGGGGCGCATCACCGACGAGGTCTCCGGGCTGCCGTCGCTGTTCTCCAAGCAGATCGCGGAGACGACGCTGCAGACGGACCTCATCGGACCGGTGGACTTCAAGGTCCTCACGGAGACGGGGCGCACGGAGTACCTCACCGACGAGGGCATGCTGGGCGCGGTGCACGCGTTCCTGGACGAGGTCTTCGACGGCCGGGACATGCTGCTGCGCTCCATCCTCAACGTGATGTACGAGCGCGAGCTGAAGCACGGCCACAAGGTGACGGCCGGCCGCACCGAGTGCGTGGTGATGACCAGCAACCGGTACCTCACGGAGGTGCTCGCGCGCTCGCCGGAGCTGCTCCTGGCGTTCGCGGACCGGCTGAGCTTCATCAGCTTCGTGCCCAAGGCCTTCGCCCGGCGGGAGAGCCGGGCCGCCATGCTGCACCGCTTCGTGCACGGGACGCGGCCGGAGCTGCGCGCCACGCTGACGCTCCAGCAGTTGGACGTGCTCCAGGACGCGGTGGCCCAGGTGAAGGTGCCCGGCCACGTGCTGGAGGGCGTGGAGATGCTCACGGACGCGCTGGAGCGCGCGCTCGTGGCGCAGGTGTCGAAGCTGCCGGACTACGTGCCCACGAAGTACTTCTCCCAGCGCTCGGTGGTGAAGGCGCTCTGGACGCTGAAGGCGGCGGTGGTGCGCGATCAGATCTACCGCCGTCCGGACCGGCCGCTCGAGGCGACGGTGGAGGACCTGGACGCGCTGCGCTGGTTCTTCCTCCTGGGCGGTCCGCCCGCGGCGGAGGTGGACGCGCTGCTCAAGACGGCGGTGGACCCGCGCGAGCGGGCGCAGCTGGAGATCGTCCGGCTGGAGCAGCGCACCTTCGACGAGGTGCTGGGCAAGGTGCGCCAGGAGCTGGGCGGCGGCGTGGAGCGCGAGGCGACGACGCTCGCGGCCGCCGACGACGTGAACGCCGCGGAGGGCCTGAGCCGCAACTGGCAGGCGGGCGTGGTGTCCACC
>JAFADT010000016.1 GCA_023424585.1 Pseudomonadota bacterium | reverse complement strand
GCGCCACCGGCATGTCCTTCAAGGAGGTGTGAGGCCTTCACCCTCCAGGCCGCTAGAGTCCGGGGACCGGAGGACTTCGCCATGCCCCGCACGGACAGCTTCATGGAGTACACGCTCGAACTGCTGGAGCCGCTCGGCCCGGTGCAGGCCCGCTCGATGTTCGGCGGCTGGGGCCTGTACTTCGGCGGCCGGATGTTCGGCCTCATCATCCAGGGCCAGCTCTACCTGAAGACGGACGAGGTCACCCGCCCCGCCTTCGAGGCTGAGGGCTGCCGTCCCTTCATCTACCAAAGCCGGGGCAAGGAACAGCCCATGAGCTACTGGACGCCCCCCGCGGACGCCGAGGACGACGGCCGCCGACTGCTCCCCTGGGCCCGCCGCGCCGTGGACGCCGCCAGCCGCGCCGCGATGAAGAAGGCCGCGAAGAAGGCGCCGACGGCGAAGAAGCCTCCGGCCGCCAAGAAGCAGGCCCCCGCGGAGAAGAAGGCTCCAGCAGCGAAGAAGCCCGCGACCGCCAGGAAGGCCCCCGCCACGAAGCGCCTCAAGCGGTCTTGAGGCTGGCCACGTCGCCGAGCCCCAGCTCGGCGATGGAGACCTCGCGCATGCGGAACTTCTGCACCTTCCCGGTGACCGTCATCGGGAAGCTGTCCACGAACTTCCAGTGGCGGGGAATCTTGAACGTGGAGATGCGGCCCGCGCAGAAGGCCACCAGCACCTCGGCCGTCAGCGACGCGCCGGACTTCAGCCGCACCCACGCCATCACCTCCTCGCCGTACTTCACGCTGGGCACGCCGATGACCTGCGCCTCGGAGATGTCCGGGTGCGTGTGGAGGAACTCCTCCACCTCGCGCGGGTACACGTTCTCCCCGCCCCGGATGATCATGTCCTTGATGCGACCGACGATCTTGACGTAGCCCTCCGCGTCCATGGTCGCCAGGTCGCCCGTGTGCATCCACCCCGCCCGGTCGATGGCCGCCGCCGTGGCCTCCGCGTTGTCCCAGTACCCGAGCATCACGCTGTAGCCCCGCGTGCACAGCTCCCCCGGCTGCCCCAGCGGCACCACCGCGCCCGTCTCCGGCTCCACCACCTTCACCTCCAGGTGCGGATGCACGCGCCCCACCGTCCCCACGCGCCGCTCCAGCGTGTCGTCCAGCGGGTTCTGCGTGGACACGGGCGACGTCTCCGTCATGCCGTAGCAGATGGTGACCTCTTCCATGTGCATCCGCGACTGCACCTGCTTCATCACCTCCACCGGACACGGCGACCCCGCCATGATGCCCGTGCGCAGCGAGCCCAGGTCGAACTCGCCGAAGCGCGGGTGGTCCAGCTCCGCGATGAACATCGTGGGCACGCCGTAGAGCGACGTGCAGCGCTCGGCCTGCACCGCCTGGAGCACCGCCAGCGGGTCGAACGCCTCGCCCGGAATCACCATGGTGGACCCATGCGACGTGCAGGCCAGGTTGCCCATCACCATGCCGAAGCAATGGTAGAAGGGCACCGGGATGCACACGCGGTCCTCCGGCCCGTAGCGCAGCACCTCACCCACGAAGAAGCCGTTGTTCAGCACGTTGTGGTGCGACAGCGTCGCGCCCTTCGGGAAGCCCGTGGTGCCGGACGTGTACTGGATGTTGATGGGGTCGTCGAACTGGAGCGACAGCTCCCGCGCCTCCAGCACGTCGTCCCCCACGCTCGCGCCGCCCCGCACCAGCCGCTCCCAGTCCGAGTCCAGCACCAGCGCCTCGCGCAGGCCCGCGCACCGGGGCCGCACCTCCTCCAGCATCCGCGTGTAGTCCGTCTGCCGGAAGCCCTTCGCCAGGAGCAGCACGCTCACCCCCGCCTGGTTGAGCGCGTACTCCAGCTCCGACGTGCGGTAGGCCGGGTTCAGGTTGACCAGGATGGCGCCCGTGCGCGCGAGCGCGTACTGCGACACCGTCCACTCGAAGCGGTTGGGAGACCAGAGCCCCACCCGGTCCCCCTTCTGGATGCCCAGCGCCAGCAGGCCCTTGGCCACCGCCGTCGTCGCGTCCCAGAACTGCCGCCAGGTGACGCGGTAGTGCTGCGAGGCCACCACCAGCGCCTCCCGGTCGCCGCACCGCTCGACGGTGCGACGCAGGTTCTGACCAATCGTCTCCCCCAGCAGCGGGGTGGTGCTGGTGCCGTGGGCATAGGACAGGGCGGTCGTCATGCCCGCATCGTCCCCAGGGCGGCCCCGGCGCGGCAAGCACCGGCGGGGAGCGGGGCCTCCGACCGGACGGCCGCGACGTTTTCCCGCCGACGGCATCCACGTCCGGAACCCGGCCGCGGCGCCCCCGACACCCGGAAAAGGCGAATCCCGCCCACACCCGCCATTCCCCGGACGGAAACAAAGAAAACGCCGCACCGACACGTTATCCTGACGCAACGCCCCATGGACGACCCGAACGCCCGACTGATTTCCACCCTGCTGGAGGCGCGCCAGCGCCACTGCTTCCCCCCGGACGTGCGAAAGGCGGCGCCCGAGTTCGTCGCGCAGGTGCTGGGGCTGCTCTTCCCCCACTTCGCGGAGCGGCTGGAGTGCAACGCCGCCGCCGTGCGCCGGGACGTCACCGCCGTGGAGGCGAGCCTCCAGCGCATCCAGGCGCTGCTCGCGCCGCACTACCCCGTCTCGGACGCGGGCCTGTCCTCCCGCTTCATGGCGAAGCTGCCGGACCTCTACGAGTGGCTGCAACTGGACGCCCGCGCCATCTTCGAGGCGGACCCCGCCGCGCGCAGCGTGGACGAGGTGGTGCTCACCTACCCGGGCTTCTACGCCATCGCCATCTACCGCGTGGCGAACGCGCTGCACCGGCTGAACTTCCCCCTGCTGCCGCGCCTGCTCACCGAGTACGCCCACCAGCGCACCGGCGTGGACATCCACCCGGGCGCCACCATCGGCCGCGGGTTCGTCATCGACCACGGCACGGGCCTGGTCATCGGCGAGACGACCGTGATTGGCGACAACGTGAAGCTCTACCAGGGCGTCACGCTGGGCGCGCTGATGGTGGAGAAGGCGCTGGCGGACCGGAAGCGCCACCCCACCATCGAGGACGACGTGGTGGTGTACGCGAACGCCACCATCCTCGGCGGCAACACCGTGGTGGGCAAGGGCAGCATCATCGCCGGCAACGCGTGGCTCACGCAGAGCGTGCCCGCCCAGTCCGTCGTCACCCGCCGCAGCGAGGTGCGCGCGCGCCAGGGCGACGAGGGCCTGGACGTCCTCGACTACCAGATTTGAGCCTTCCCTCACGCAGTGCCCGTTCCCCATTCACAGGAGCCGCCATGAAGGTCGACAACATCCTGCAGACCATTGGCAACACGCCGCACGTGCGCATCAACCGGCTGTACCCGTCGCGCGTCTCGGTGCACCTGAAGCTGGAGCGCGCCAACCCGGGCGGCAGCATCAAGGACCGCATCGGCCTGGCCATGATTGAAGACGCGGAGCAGCGGGGCCTCCTCAAGGAGGGCAGCGTCATCATCGAGCCGACGAGCGGCAACACCGGCATCGGCCTGGCCATGGTCGCCGCGGTGAAGGGCTACAAGCTCATCCTGGTGATGCCGGAGTCCATGAGCGTCGAGCGCCGCCGCGTGCTCGCCGCCTACGGCGCCCAGTTCGACCTGACGCCGCGCGCCCTGGGCATGAAGGGCGCCATCGCCCGCGCCCAGGAGCTCGTCTCGCAGACGCCCAACGCGTGGATGCCGCAGCAGTTCGAGAACGAGTCCAACATCGAGGTCCACAAGCGCACCACCGCGCAGGAGATCCTCAACGACTTCCCGGACGGGCTGGACTACCTCATCACGGGCGTGGGCACCGGCGGCCACATCACCGCGTGCGGCGAGGTGCTCAAGGCGAAGTGGCCCAAGCTGAAGGTGTTCGCGGTGGAGCCGGTGAAGTCCCCCGTCATCAGCGGCGGCCAGCCGGGCCCGCACCCCATCCAGGGCATCGGCGCGGGCTTCATCCCCAAGAACCTGCACACGGCCATCCTCGATGGCACCATCCAGGTGGATGAGAAGGACGCCTTCGAGTTCGCCCGCCGCGCCGCGCGCGAGGAGGGCATCTTCGTGGGCGTGTCCTCCGGCGCCTCGCTGTCCGCGGTGAACCAGAAGCTGGCGGAGATGCCGGACGGCAGCCGCGTGCTCGCCTTCTGCTACGACACCGGCGAGCGCTACCTCTCCGTGGAGAACCTCTTCCCCGCGCAGTAGCGGTCACCGCGTGCCCGGCCCGGGGGACGCCTCACCCGGGCCGGTACGCGCGCACCAGCTCCACCAGCCGGTCCATCTCCTCGTCCGTGTTGTAGAAGTGCGGCGACAGGCGGATGCGCCCCCGCCGGACGGAGTGGGACACCCTCCGCTCCCCCAGGTACGCGCCGAGCGCCCGCACGTTCACGCCGGGCGGCAGGAAGGTGAGGATGCCCGCGCGGTCCTGGGGCTCCGGCCCCACGTCGCAGCCCAGGCCGCGCAGGCCCGCGTCCAGCCGGGCCAGCAGCGCGCCAATCCGCGCGCCGATGGCGTCCGGCCCCACCTCCAGCAGCAGCTCCAGCGCCGCGCCCAGCGCGTAGATGCCGGGGTACGCCGCGCTGCCCTCCTCGAACTTCGCCGCGTCCGGGCGCAGCTCGAAGTGCGAGCGGTTGAAGTTCCACGCGTCGGTGGTGCTGCGCCAGCCCACCAGCGCGGGGCGCACGCGCGGCAGCACGTCCTTCGCCACGTACAGGAAGCCGATGCCGGAGATGCCCAGCATCCACTTGTGGCTGTCCGCGCTGAGGAAGTGCGCGCGGCTCCGCTTCACGTCCACCGGGATGCAGCCCACGCTCTGGATGCCGTCCACGCACAGCAGTACGCCCGCGCGCTCGCACAGCGCGCCCAGCGCCTCCAGGTCCGTGCGGTGGCCGGTGGCGAACTGCACCGACGACACCGCCACCAGCCGCGTGCGCGGGGTGAGCACGGACGCCACGGCCTCCGGCGTCACGCCCCCCCGCGGCGCGGGGATCTCCCGCACCCCCACGCCCCGGTCCTGGAGGTGCTGCCACGGGTAGACGTTGGAGGGGTACTCGAGGCGGGTGGCGACGGCGACCTCGTCCCCGGGCCGCCAGTCCAGCCCCTCCGCCACCAGCCCCAGGCCGTGGCTGGTGTTGCGCACGAAGGCCACCTCCTGCGGCGAGGCGCCGATGACGCGCGCCGCGAGCCCGCGCACTTTCTCGCTGTGGGCCTCCCAGTCCCGCTCATGGAGGACGCCGTGGTTCACCACGTCGTCCATCCACGCCTTCACCGCGGCGGCGGCGCGCACGCTGGTGGGCGCGACGCCCGCGTGGTTGAGGTAGAGCTGTTCCTTCAGGACGGGGAACTCGGCGCGGTAGGACTCGAACGAAGCGGGCATGGGCGGCGAGTGTAGCCACGCCTCCACCGCCCACGGCACCCTCCGCGGACCGCGTCGACTACAGGACGACCAGCAGGCCCAGCGACGCCGTGGGGTACACCGTGCGCAGGCCCAGGTTGCTGGAGCCCACCTGGAGCTCGCGCACGTCCGTGAAGGTGAAGCCCGGGCCCGCCCGCGCGGACAGGCCCACGCGCCCGGAGCCCGGCCGCCACATCACGCCCAGCGTCGGCTCCAGGAAGGCCGTCGTCGTGTAGTCCTTGAGGTCCGGCGCCGCCGCGCCGCTCCGCCGCGCGACGAACTCCTCCAGGCCCAGCGACACCCCCACGAACGGGCGCACCGTGCCGTCCGCCAGGAAGGCCAGCGTGTAGCGGCCGTCCACGCCCACGCCGAAGTTGAGCTTCACGTCATGGCCGCCCACGTTGCTGAAGCGCGCCTTCGCGCCCAGCGACCGGCTCCACCCGCCCGCGCGCCCCAGCAGGCCGAACGCCAGCCGCGAGTCCTTCGACGGCGCCACCTCCGCCCGCACGCCGTACAGCGAGCCGTCCAGCGCGGGCGGCTGCAGCTCCAGCAGGAACGCCCCGCGCCGCTGCTGCTCCTGCCCCGTGGACGAGTACCCCACGTCCTGGGCCATCGCCGGCGCCGACACCACCGCCGCCCCCACCGCCGCTGCCTTCACCC
>JAFADT010000010.1 GCA_023424585.1 Pseudomonadota bacterium | reverse complement strand
CGGCTGGCGACGAGCGTGTTCGCCACCTGGGGCGCGGCCTCGACGACGACGCGCTCCCTGAAGGGACTGGCGGTGGGGGCGGAGGCCACGGTGCCGGTGCTCTCGCTGTCAGCGGAGGGCGTGCTGGTGCTGGAGCGCGTCGCGGTGCCAGCAGGGCGCGCGGCGGCGGTGTTGAGCGGAGGGCCCGGGGCGGCCATCATCCTTCAGCGGGCCAACACCGCCTCGAAGGGAGGAGCGCCTTCCCAGGGGCCTGGGCAGTGGGGGCCCGCGAACGAGTCGATGTCCGCGCGCGCCCGGCGCTACCAGGAGCAAATCACCGGGCATTCCGCCGACGAGGCATACTGGGTCGGCGGAGTGGGACCGAACAGCGGAGGCGTGAAGTTCGATGGGTTCAAGGATGGGGTGCTGCTGGAGGCCAAGGGGCCGGGCTATGCGAACAAGTTCCTCGACAATCTTGCACCCAAAGTGTGGTTCGAGAAGTCAGGGGCCAAAGCGCTCGTTGATCAAGCCCAGCGCCAGTTGGCCAGGGTCTCTCACAGCACGCACATCCAGTGGCATATTGCCGAGCAAAAGACTGCCGAGGCCATAAGGGAGCTATTTCGAGCCAACCAGATTGAAGGAATCGAAATTGTCTTCACGCCTCCACTTCCGTGAACCACCCAGGAATATGAACGAGACATATTACGCCGGGGCCTATTGGGGCCCAAGGAAGGAGCCTCCAGAGGAATGTGCTACGAGGCTAGAGGCTCTACTTAGGGGCCTGTACGAGGTAGAGCCTTCATTTACTCGCTGGTTTCAAACGGGCAAGTCTCGCAAAGATGCCAAGGCGCGTCCCATTGAGCCCATTCACTCTGAGCTTGAGTCACTCGTTCGTCGAGGCAAGGATCGCATAGTAGAAGAGATTGGCTATCGCGTCGGCGGTTGGAATGGCGTGGACGATGACTATGACGCGACTGGTTTCCTCATCACTTGCGGCAGTTACGCCACAAGAGTGAGCAACGCCTGTGCGTTCACGCTCCCCAGCCGAGGGCCTCATGCCGAGCGGATCCTGACAGCCCCTGTACAGGCAGGCCTCCTGCGCGCAGCCGCTGTAGCGTGGGAGCCTAACTGGGGCGTTGCCACCTCACACGCGCTAAGCCGCCTGATGGATTCACGCACGGAAAGGGGCGCACCTCGTATCGGATGGGTGATGTACTTTGCTCACCACTTGGGGGCGATTCCACCCTTGCCGACTCCGGTCCGCATCGAGCCCGTGGAGGACAAGGGCTCGCTCATCATCCTGACCCCCGAGCGCTTCACGGTCAGCAACCCGGAGCATATGGCGCTAGCTGAACGAGTGCGGGAGCTGCTGGCGCAAGCGGGGTTGTTGCAGCCGATCCAGCCCCAAGGATAGGCGCGTGGGGGGCCGAGCAGCGGACGACTCGGCCCTCCATCGCACGGCTTCGAGCCTTGCCGGGGGCGGCGCCCCATTGCCCCCATATAGCCCCTCCCCGGGGGAAGCTGGCGGCCTGGGGCGGGACAGGGCGGGATGACGGAGGGCCAACCTCCAGAGGGAAATCGCGGGTCAAGGCGATCCTGCCTCTGGGTTGGGTTGTTCGGCGCTGCGGGTTCGAATCCCGCCCTGGGCACTCCGAACAAGAGCCTCCGAGTCGAAAGACTCGGGGGCTTTTGTCTTTCCAGTGCAGCTCAGCGCTCCACGTCAGGCGTGCTGAGCGGCCGGCGCTGGTGCTGTTCCTGATGCCCCGGGAACATGGAGACGAAGAACTCAGACCAGCCGCCCATGCGCACCCGGAGCACGTCGTACTTCTCCGGGTCTTTCGACGCCTGCTCGAAGGTCTCCGGGTTGGCGCAGGTGATGGTCAGGATGTTCGAGCCCTGTCCCCGGGCGAACGCGTGCAGCACCCGCTCCAGCGAGCCCACCGGGAAGTCCTCGCGGATGTTGAAGTCCGTGGGCGCTCCGCTCGTGAAGCCCTCCGCTCCTGTGCCGGTGTAGCCCGACAGCGCTCGCACGAAGCCCTCCTCCTGATGATCCACTGGCTGGTCCGCGATGCTCGGTGACGGGCTCAGGTCCGAGGCCAGCGGCTCCCCGAGTCGCCGTCCATCCGCGGAGGCGCCGCAGGTCGCGCCGAACTCCACGTAGTTCTCGAAGGTGCCGGCGCCCGGTTGGATCTGGAACCCGCCGAACGGCTTCTCCGGTGTCCCGAACCTCTTCGCGAGGTCCACCATCTTCTGGGCCGTGGGCTCGGCCGGCTCCGTGAAGACTCGCACCACCGTCTCCGCCACTCGCTGGATGAAGGCATTGCCGAAGCGGTCCACCTCTTCATTTCCCCGGCCGTATCGCGGCTGCGCCAGCGCCACCTGTCGCAGGTCCCGGAAGCGCTGCGCCTTCGCCTCGATGCGCGCCGGGCCCGCGAAGGTGCTGATGAAGGGCTCGTCCATCTTGTAGCCCCAGTCGCACAGCAGCGCCTCCACCAGCTCCGGCAGGGACGTCACCGCCGTGTCCCGCTCGAAGACCATCTTCCGGATGGCGTACAGCGAGTTGATGGCCGTGGAGAGGGCCGTGATGCACGGGGCCACCATGTTGTAGCGGGCTCCACCCCCGTAGAGGTCCAATCCCTTGTCGATGCAGTCGTCCACGAACACCGACAGCAACGGCGACGGGCATACGGCGCTCATTGTTCCGAAGACGCCCACCAGGCCGTCCGCCTGCTTCGCGTACATCCAGCTCAGGTGCTGGAAGAACAGGTCCTGGAGCTGCTCGAACGACTGGATGGCCGCTGGAGGAGGCGAGGAGAAGGAGACCCGCTGGCCCCGGAAATACATGGGCCCCGCCGAGCTCCAGGCCTTGCCCTGGTTGAGCGCGGCCTCCAGCGGTGACAGCGCCGTCATGCCTCCCAGCGTGAACCAGTTCTGCCCCACGATCTGTGGCTCGTAGCAGCCGTCGCAGGCGTAGTCCCTCGCGGCCTGGAGCGCCACCTCGCTCCTCCACGCGCTCCCGGCCTTCTGCGCCACCGGCGTGGCCGCCGTGGGCTGCGTGCCCTGGCCCACACGGTCACCGCTGTGCCGCATCCCGGGGATGATCTTCTCGTCGCTGAGCAGGATGGGGTGCGCGCCGCCGCTGAGGATTGCCAGCGCCGCCTCGTGCAGGTACTCAGGAGGGATGTCCTTGCGCACGCGCAACGACAGGCACGGCGCGTTGAGTGGCAGCCTCCGCGCCGCCCTCAGGCAGAGGAGGGTGACGCGGTTGTACGCGGGCCGACCCTCGCCGGGCGTCTCGTCCGCGACCGTCCCTCCCACCGTCACCTGCTGGATCCACTGGTTGTTCGCGGCGCCCTGCGGATAGTTGCCGCTCATGCCGCCCATCGCCAGGTTGCCGAAGGGCTGGTGGTCCTCCACGAACTGGCGGTTGAGCAGCACCTTCTCCCCCAGCTTCACCCAGAAGCAGTCGATGATCTCCTGCGCCTGCTCGTCATCCAGCACGCCCGCCGCCACGTCGCGCTCGTAGAACGGGTTGAGCAGCTGATCCAACCGGCCCACCGCCGTGGGCTCGCCAATGAGGTGCAGGCTCGCGTGCAGCGTGAAGAGCAACTGCGCGGCCTCGAGCATCGTCTGGGGGCGCTCCGTCGCCAGCCGCTGCATCCGCTCCTGGATCTTCAGCAGGTTGTCGCGCTCGGCGTGCTGCCCCAGGGGCAGCTCCGCGGCCAGCTTGCCCGCGAGCGCAGCATAGGCCAGGCAGTGGTCACGCACGCCCTCCAGCGACAGCACGACGCCTCGGTAGAACTGGCGCTTGCCTTCGTCCTGGGTCGCGTCGTGCCGCTTCTGGACGTCCGCCATCAGCTCGCCCAGGCCCCGGTCCAGTGCTCGCTGGAAGCCCGGCACCAGGTGGCCCACTCCCGACGCGGAGCTCAGCCCGGCGAAGAAGTTGCCCAACTCCTCGTCCTTGCGCGCGTAATCAATGACATACCGCCCCTGCCCGAGCCCCAGGTTGGGCAGGGCCCCCACGATGAGCTCCACCGGGTGGATGCGGTAGGTGTCCGCGCCGTTGTACCAGTTGCCCTGCGCGTCCTGACGGCGGCCTCGGAAGCCGTAGGCGTCGCTCGCGAAGACCTGCCCCAGGCTGACCTTGATGGTCCACCCCATGCGCTCCACGATGGAGAGCCCCATCACCTCCCGGGCCTTCGCGGGGCCGTACTGGCGCGCCACGTAGGCGCACAGGTGCTCCAGCTCCGGCTGCGTCCGGTTGACGTACCAGCTGTCCTGCCAGCGGGAGAACGCATCTGACAGCAATTGCAGCACCCGGTTGGATGGCGGCTGGTGCGTCCGGCGCTTGTCCCCGGACATCGTCGCCATCTGGAACAGGTAGTTCTTGTGGTTGTAATGCATGTATCCATTCGACGAGGCCACGTCGAAGTGACGGTCCAGCCGGCTCCAGTCCACGCCGGGGAAGCGCCTCCAGTCCTGCTGCTCCACGCTCTGGAGCTTCACCGGGTCCAGCCCCAGGTCCGCCTGGCTGGGGATGTAATAGAAGCCTCCCAGGTTGGAGCGGACCTCGGAGAGCAGCCGGTCCCTCATGAAGCCTCGCTGGTCTCCAATCTGCTGGTTCATGATGGCTTCGAGCGCGCGGACGCTCCGGGCATAGCCCGCGAAGTAGATGCCCGCCTCGTCCCGGAGGCTGGCCCCCTTGGCGCGCAGCTCCGTGTTGTGCACCGTGTCCGCCTGACCGAAGGGCAGTCCCAGCCGCAGCACCTGCAGCGTGTTTCCCTGGGCGTCCTGCACCCGGGCGCTCTTGATGTGGCTGCGTTGGTCCTGGCTGGGGATGAGGATGTCCTCCGTGGTGCGCCCCACCAAGTCCTCCACCTGCTGGGGGCTCATGTCCAGCAGGTGCTCCCAGTTGATCTCGAAGCGCTGTGCGAGCACGAACGAGGCGCCCAGGTGCGCGGGGTCCTCGAACCCGACCAGCGTCTGCTCCTGGATGGAGACCGGGTCGGACGGGTTGTTGAGGTTCTCCGCGAAGCGGCAGCCCAGCACCTTGCCGCCGCGCTTGTCCGGGCGCGTGGACTTGGTGGCCGCCTTCTGGTGGTCCTGGGGCGTGGCGCGCACGCAGCGCGCCTGGTCCTGGAGCCGCGCGCGGATGAACTCGAAGACCGCGTCGCAGTGGGCCTCCTCATCGGACTTGATGTGGAACCACAGGTCGCCTTGCGAATCGACGAACGTCCCGTTCGAACGGGAGAACACCGAGGACCGCCAGGCCGGCGAGGACTCCTCCGGGAAGGCCAGCTTCATGCCTTCGGGGAGGTCCGTCCCTTCCTCTGCGCACCACTCCTGCCAGAGCCGGAAGCCCACGCCGACGATGGCGGTGGTGTTGGCGCTCCCGTAGCGGGTGTGGATCTCCTCGCGCACGTCCCGCATCAGCTTCTGGAGGAGCGCCCGGGTCAGCGGCTCGCCGGTCCCGTCCGGCGTGCGCCAGAACGTCGCGAACACGGCATACGGCGACGGATAGACCAGACCGCGCTGCACCAGGGACCAGAGCTCGTGGCTGAGCTGGTTGCCCTGCTGCGTGGACAGCGACTTCGCGGACGGGTGCTCTGCTGCAAGGACTGACGACGTGCGCATTCGGCGTCTCCCAGGCGGGTCGGAGGGGCATGTCTGTCCATGCTCCCCTCGGGGACGTGCCATCTATCAGGTGTGAACAATCCCTGCCATGGGGCGGGAGGCCGAAAGGCGATGTCAGGGGAACCCGCTAAGTGGTGTCCGCTATGGCAATGATTGTGGGCTTTCGTTGGTCTCGGCGCATGGAAGCCGTGTGAGCTTGTTTGTGTTTGATTGGACTGCCTGGGGTATGGCTGGAAATGCGTGATTGTCGATGTGTCGGGAATAATCGTGAAATTTCGGCGGGACGTCTCAGCCCTGGGGCCGATGTGAGGGGGGGGACTTCGGTTTCACGGGGAGCGT
>JAFADT010000949.1 GCA_023424585.1 Pseudomonadota bacterium | reverse complement strand
TCTTCACCCAGGAGCGTGAGGACGCCCGCGCCCAGGTGCGCTCGCGGCGGGTGGCCCTGGAGCAGCTGGCGGCGGAGTCCCTGCGCACCGCGCTCGCGCAGCGGATGAAGACCCGCCTGCCCAACCTCAACGCGGCGGTGGGCGACCCCCTGCTGCCGGCGGAGGGCTACTACCTGCTCTTCCGCGGCCACCAGTTCCTGCCGCGCGTGGACTGGCCCCGGGAGGGCGCGGACGTCCCCGCCCAGGCCAACTACACGATGCTGGCGCACGCGCTGGAGGACGGCCAGGCCCCCTCACCCTACCAGGAGCGCCTCGGCCGGCTGCGCGCGGCGGGGGCCGCCCTGGCCTCCGGCACCGAGGCGCGCAAGGACGCGGCGGTGGAGGCGCTGCTGCGCTATCACGCGGCGCACCCGCTGCCGCCGGACCAGGAGCTGCCCTTCACCCTGCTCGCGGTCGAGTACCTCCACCGCGGCGAGGACACGCCTCCGCTCATCCGGGCGCTGGTGCGCGAGGGCCTTCCGGAGGAGCTGGGCGGCATGGCGCGGGACGCGGGCCTGCAACGGAACCTGCTGCGCGCGAGGTCCCAGCTCACGCAGCCGGACTTCAACTTCCTCCAGGCGCGCATCGTGGCGGTGAGCCAGGCGCTCAAGGAGCCCTCGGACGCCTTCGTGGCGCGCGTGCAGGAGGTCGGCGCGGGCGCGCTGGTGCTGCCGGAGCCGCTGGACGGCCCCACGCTGCTCGCCGAGCAGTGGTACGTGGAGCCCGCGGCCGAGCAAGTGCACGGCCTCGCCGTGGACATGTCCGCGCTGCTCGCGGAGCTGACGCAGGAGCTGCGCGGGCGCAACCTCATCCCCCGGGACGGCCAGGTGCGCCTGGGCCCTGGCGGCGTGGCGCGGCCCCTGAAGCACCCGGGGCTGGAGGTGGCCACGCCCGGCTGGGCCGCGGCGGAGGCGGACATCGAGGCGCGCTACGGCCTGAAGACGCTGCTCGTCGCGGCGTGCGGCGCGCTCGCGTCGGCCATCGCAGCGCTGGCGGTGGTGGCGCAGCAGCGCAAGTACCGCTTCGTGGAGCTCAAGAGCGACTTCGTCTCCACCGTGTCGCATGAGCTGCGCACGCCGCTCGCGTCCATCCGCCTGCTGGGGGAGACGCTGGAGCGGCGGCTGGGCCAGAGCCCGGAGGCCGGGGACTACCCCACCCGCATCGTGCGCGCGGCGGAGGGGCTGCACTTCCTGGTGGAGAACATCCTGTCCTTCAACCGCATCGACAAGGGCCGCTGGGCGCTGCGGCCCGCGCGGGTGCGGCTGGAGGAGGCGGTGGGCAACCTGCGCGAGGACCTGCTGGACGCCGTCACCGTGCCGGTGGAGCTGCGCTCGGAGGTGGAGGACGTGGAGCTGGACGCGGACGCGTCGCTCGTCCGGATGCTCTTCGCCAACCTGGGCCGCAACGCCTGCCTCTACAACCAGCGCAGCCCGGTGGTCCTCACCGTGCGCGCCTACCCGCAGCCGGGCTTCGGGGCCACGGTGCTCTTCAGCGACAACGGGGTGGGCATCCCCCCGGAGGAATGGGAGCGCGTGTTCCAGGACTTCTACCGGCTGACAACGCCTGGGCCGGAGGTGCATGGAAGTGGCCTGGGGCTGGCGCTGTGCCGCAGAATCATGGGCCTGCACCAGGGCAGCATCCAGGTGGCCTCCTCCAGCCCCGAAGGCACAACCTTCGCCCTGACCTTTCCCGAGACGCGCCGATGACGACGCAGACGCAGCCCCCCTCCTCCACCCGCCCTTCCATCCTCATTGTCGAGGACGACGCCAACCTGCGCCTGGGCCTGCGCGACAACCTGCGCGACGAGGGCTACGACGTGACGGACGCGCCCTCCGCGAAGGACGCGGCGCCGCACCTCCAGGCGCGCGCGTTCGACCTGCTCATCCTGGACGTGATGTTGCCCGGCGAGGACGGCTACAGCTTCTGCCGCCGCCTGCGCGCGGAAGGGGTGAAGAGCATGGTGCTGATGCTCACCGCGCGCTCGCTGGAGGACGACCTGGTGCGCGGCTTCGAGGCCGGCGCGCAGGACTACCTCACCAAGCCCTACCGGCTGCGGGAGCTGCTCGCGCGCGTGCAGGCGCTGGTGCGCCGGGCGGGCACGGCGCCGCCGCAGGTGATGACCTTTGGCGCCTTCACGCTGGACCTGGGCCGCCGCGCGGTGCTGCGGGCGGACGGCAGCGAGGTGGACCTGACGCGCACGGAGTTCGACCTGCTGGCGTTCCTCCTGCGCCACCGCGACCGCGCCCTGCCCCGGGGCGAAATCCTGGACGCGGTGTGGGGCCGCGACGTCGTGGTGGATCCGCGCACGGTGGACAACTTCGTGTCGAACCTGAAGAAGAAGCTCGGGTGGACGAGTACTTCTGGCTTCACCATCCACACGCTGCGCGGCGTGGGCTACCGCATGGAGGTCTTGAGCGGCGGCCCCTCATGACGAAATCATGACCGACAGATGGAGCCGCGTCGGCCTTTCCGCTGACGCGACTTCGTACCTTGCTTCTCGTGGGGACGGGACGCCTGGAGCGTCCCCTCCAATCCAGGAGGCGGGTCAGATGTTTGAGTCGGTCATCGAACGGCGGGGAGTGCGCTCGGGACGGTTCGGCACGGGCGCGTGGGTGTCCATCAGCGTGCACGCGGGGCTCCTGGGCCTGGTGTTCTTCATCTCCGGTCGCCCGCCCGAGACCGTCGAGGCGCCCTGGGTTGACATCGTCCACCACGTGCCCGCCATCCAGCGGGGAACGAAGCAGCCCGCGCAGCCGAAGCCGGCCACGGCCGCGACGAAGCCGAAGCCCAAGCCGCGCACGGACCGCGTCCCGCTGAACCCGAAGCCGCTGCCCGTGGATCCACCGGAGGCGAAGCCTGAGCCGGAGCCCACGACGATCGCGGACGCGGCGGCGACCACCGACGCGACGGGCACGGGCGAATCCGGGCCGGTGGGAGATCCGAACGGAGACCCGAACAGCACCAGCCCCATCGGAGCCATTGGCGTGGCGGACCTCGTGGCGAACGTGCCCACGGGCACGGACGTGCTGCCCTTCCAGGGTGGGATGACGCCGCCCAGGCTGCTCAGCGGTTCGCAGTTCAGCTACACGCTCGAGGCGCGGCGCGCGGGCGTGGAGGGGATGATCATCGCGAAGTGCGTCATCACCACGGAGGGCCGGGTGCGCGACTGCCGCATCATCAAGGGCCTGCCCTTCATGGATGACGCGGTGCTGGAGACGCTCTCCTCGCGCAGGTATCAGCCGCTGACCTTCCAGGGCCGCCCGGTGAACGTGTCGTACACGTTCAACATCAAGCTGAAGCTGCCGTAGCCGCGGAGGCAGGTGTCCGCCAGTGAAAGCGCCCGGACGCCTGCTTCCCCCTCGGGAGGGGAAAAGCATCGCGGCGGGAGTGGGGGGCCGTTAGGAGAATTCCATCGCGCCTGGCCATGTGCGCGATACCGGCACCGGAAGGAGCGGGTCTCCCCCGGCCCGCTTCCGGTGCCGGTCCCTTTTCCCGAGCGTCATGCGCCGATGAGGGAGGACCTGGGCGCGCTGCTTCCGGAGTGGATGGACAACACCGTCCCCATGCGCCCCCGCACAGCAGGGCCCCCTCCGCTTCATGCTCGGATGAACAGGCGGCGGCGAGGCATACTGCGGGGATGCGCATCGTCGCCGTCTCGGACACTCACCTCTTCCACGACGAGCTCGTGATGCCTCCGGGCGACATCTTCGTCCACGCGGGCGACATGTGCCGCGCGGGGGACCTGGAAGAGCTCGCCCGGGCGGCATCATGGATTCGCGGCCTCCCCTACCGTCACAAGGTCATCGTCGCGGGCAATCACGACGGGGCCTTCGCCGACTCGCCCGGCGCGGCCCGGGCGCTGCTGGGTGAGGACATCGTCTACCTTCAGGACAGCGAGGCCACCGTGGCGGGCCTGCGCTTCTGGGGAAGCCCCTGGCAGCCGGCCTACAACAACTGGGCCTTCAACCTGCCTCGGGGCACCGCGCTCGCCAGCAAGTGGGCGGCCATCCCCGAGGGCCTCGACGTGCTCATCACCCATGGGCCTCCGGCGGGCTGGGGGGACCGCTCCTCGGTAGGAGGTCGAGGCGGATGCAGGGACCTGCGCGAGCGCGTGCTCGCCGTGCGTCCCCGGCTGCATCTGTTCGGCCACATCCACGAGGACGGCGGGATGTGGCGCGAAGGGGACACGTGCTTCGCCAACGTCACCACGTGGGAGTGTGAGCGCGCCCCCACCGTCATCCAGCTCGATGCTCGGGGAGTGACGGCGGTGAGCATCCCTCCCGCCCGGCGCTGACGCGCGCGCTTTCAGCCCAACGGCGCGCTTCGGGCGGATGTCTTGACAGCCATTTCATGCAGGCACTGCGTTGTGTCCGAGTGGACGGTTCGTCACGGGGCGTGTTACGTCCCGGCGATGAATCCCCCCTTGCTGATCGCAACCGTGCAGGGCTACGTCGCCGCGATCGACCGCGCCAGTGGTCGCGTCGTGTGGCGGCACGATGTCCACGATGCACGCGTGGCCCCCAAGCTCCGAGGCGTGCGAACGACCGTGACGCTCGCGGTTGAGCCCCCCTTTGTCGCGATGCTCTCGCTGACTTGGGAGGAGATGCGCTCGCACACGGGCACGGTTGCCTCGTGGTACATGCGCGTCTCGTGCTGTGACTACGCCAGCGGCAGTGTGCTTTGGACGTTCGCAGAAGACGTGCAGGGATGGGGGCGAAGGCCGAACATCTCCGCCATGGCGCCTTGCTTGCGAATACAGCAAGGCCAGGTGCTGATGGGCCTTTCGGCGGTGACTGCGTTCGACGCGGCGAGCGGCCAACAACTGTGGAGCACCTCGGTTGCACCCGCCCCCCAGCCCACTCGTTCCGAGGACGGTGGCTTCTTCAGCTCACTGAGGGGAGCTTTCGACCCAGTGGGGGCGGAGTATTGGAACTGCGAGATCGCGCGCCAGCGTGACTAGCGCGTGTTCGCCCCATCAGCGGCGCCCCGCCTGCTGCTGAGCGGAAAGGGGTTGGGGCGCATCTGTCCCGCAGCGGACCCATGCCCTCCGGGTCCTCTTGGCGCATTCCGACGCGCGTTCCACTGTCCCAGGCTTCGGGCCGGAGAGGAGAGGACATGCGCGCAAGGAGTGGATTTGCCCTGGTGTGGCTGGGATTGGCCGGGTGTGGGGTCCTCCCTGGCGAAACTGTCGAGACTGGCGAGGTCGCCGCGCAGGCATGTCCCCCAGGGGTGGCCTCGCGGGTCAAGGTCGTCATTCCTCCGGGGTCTGGCGCTTCGGTCAACGGGCCCTACCCGGAGTCCCTGGCCGATGTGCAGGGGCAGCTCTACTTCGCCACCAACCTCTTTGACGGAAGCGCGACCTTGTGGCGCAGCGATGGCACGGAGGCCGGCACCCTCCAGGTGAAGGCGTTTCCCCCCGCCTCCGTGGGCGTCCCCCGGATGACCAGCCTGGTTCCGGTGGGAAACAAGGTCTTCTTCCAGTTCGATGATCCGGGCACCGGGCAGGAGCTGTGGATCAGCGACGGCACCAGTGCCGGGACCCACCTCGTCAAGGACGTGACGCCCGGCCCCACCGGCACCCGGTTCGCGTTCACCGCCGCGCAGAACGGGCGGCTGATCTTCATTCGCGAGTGGGCGTTCGCGCCCGGCAATCCCCAGGTGGAGGTGTGGCGCTCGGACGGGACCTCGGCGGGCACGGTGCAGGTGGCGAACTTCGGCACGCTCGGGAGGCTCGTCGCCCCGACAATGCTGGGCAACACCCTGCTCTTCTTCCTGGACACGCCCGGCGCTGGCACCTCGCTGTGGCGCTCGGATGGGACCCCTGCGGGCACGGTGCACCTGGGGGACTTCGGTTCCCTCTCGACCGACGGGTACACGTCGCTCACGGTGGGCAACGCCCTGCTCTTCTTCGTGGTCACGCCCGGCCACGGCACCGAGCTGTGGCGCACCGACGGCACCCCGGCCGGTACCGCCTGGGTCAAGAAGCTGGATGCGCAGGCGGTTCCCATCACGCAGACGGGCTCCGCCGGGAGCCTGGGGCTGTTCCTGTTGAGAGACGGCCCCAACACCGAGGTGTGGAAGACGGATGGCACGACAGGAGGCACCGTCCGCCTGGAGGCGTTCGGCAAGTTCGTGCAGTTGCTCGGCTCGCTGAACACGTCTGTCTATCTGTATTCGATGGACCCGAGCACGAAGAGGCTGCGCATCGAGAGTGTCTCCCTGGGTGGCGGAGGCAAGACCTCCGTCACGACCCTCCCCAATCCCTATGCGGACCAGGCGAACGCCTACCCCAGCGTGCAGCGGACCGCGACCTCCGGAGGCAAGCTCTACTTCTCCGTGGCCATTGGCAGCTCGGGCCCCGCGCCACGAGAGGTGTCGCTGTGGGCATCGAATGGCTCGGCGGCGGGGACCGTCCAGCTCTCCCGGACGCTGAGCACGAGCGACGAGTACGCCTCCCCGCTGTTCCCCACGGGCACCGGCCCCGTCCTCTTCGTCGCATCGAAGAGCGGCTCGGGCATCGAGCCCTGGTTCACCCAGGGGAGCGTGGCGACCACCGGCCAGCTCGCGGAGATCCGCCCCGGCGCGGGCTCGTCCAACCCCGACGGGTTCACCCGCCTGGGCAACCGCATCTACTTCCGCGCCGCCGACGACACGAACTCCTTCCAGCTGTGGTCCATGCCCGCGACCTTCTCCTGCCCGGCGGGACTGGCCGAAGCGAAGTAGTCCCAGGCCGGCTCCGGATTCGCTGGCGACTCCCGGCGCTCCTCCGCGCGAGCGCTCCCGAAGCAGCGGTGGCGCACCAGCAGTTGGATTCCCGTCCGCGCCTCCTCCACCTCGCCATCCTCTGGAAGCGCCTCCAGCCGAGCGTCGAACGCGGACAGCTCCTCCTGCGCCGCGTTCCAATCGCCGGAATCCGGCGTGCACGGGGCGATGCGCCCCGCCTGCGAAGGCGCGGCCGCCAACAGCCAACCCAGCCCGAATGACGCGATGAGGGACACGGACATGCCGTCATGGCAGCCGCGCCCGGCAGCGGACGTCAAGTCGCGCGGTAACGCGCTACTCGTCGAGGAGGGCGGACCAGAAGCGCACCATCTTCAGCGAATCCATCACGCTGGCCCGCCGGTCCATCTCCGCGTGGGTGATCAACGGCGTGGGCAGCAGGTGCACGCGCGTGTGCCGCGCCAGCTCGCGCGCCAGCAGCGTGGACTCGATGGCGGGGATGACCGAATCGTCCGTCCCGTGCAGCAGGTAGACCGGCGCGCTGGGCGCGGGGGAGCGCTCCGGCGACAGCGAGGGATCCCCGGCGAAGTCCTTCACGAAGGGCAGCAACCGGGGCCCCAGCGCGGCCACGTCGCGCGTGTTCACCTGGTGCAGCAGCGTGGCGGCGGGCTCCGGCAAGGTGGCCTCCATCGCCCGCGCCTCCGCGAACGCGGCCTCCGCCTGCCTGGCGTCCACGAGCGTCAGGTGCGACGCGTGCATGAACATCAGGACGCCGCTGCGCAGGGCCTCCACCTGCTCCGGCGGGACCAGCCGGTCCGCGACATTCAGCAGGATGACCACCACGCCGTAGTCGTGCGGCCTGCGGTGCGTCCCGTCCGCCTGGACGCCCGTGCACAGGAAGGACAACACGCGCGACAGGTCACCATGCCCTCCAAAGGACAGCACCGCGGCCACCTTGTCGCGCAGCGCGGGCCGACCGGCCGCGACGACGGACAGTCCTCCGGAGAAGCTGATGCCGAAGAGGTCCACCTTTCCTTCCGGCGCCAGCGCTCCCGGCCCCAGGGCCCACAGGGCCGTCTCCTCGATGATGTCCGGCAGGCCCGGGGTGATTTCGTAGCGCAGCAGGTCCGGCGGCTCCGGCGTGAGCACCGGCTGCCCGCCCATGGCCAGGTCCTCCGCCAGGTTCACCAGGCGGGGCTCGTCGATGCCCGCCGCGTGCACGCCCGACGTGAGCACGATGAGCCGGCCCCTGCGCCGGTCTGGCGAGTAGAGCCGCGCGCGCACCGGCCCGTGGTGCGTGGGCACGCTCAAGTCCGTGACGGTGAAGGCCCCGGTGCCATGGCGGGCCAGGGCATCCGCCGGGGTGCCGTGGACGCCCGCCGCGCGCAGCACGAAGGACAGGCCTCGCAGCTCGGGCGGCAGCACGAACACCCCCGCCAGCAGCAACGCCGCCAGCGCGGCCCCCGCTGTCCAGCGCGGCCGGTGCTTCATTGCATCAGGGTCTCGACGAAGGTGCACAGCTGGTCGCGCTCGAAGGGCTTCTCCAGCAGCTCGCGCGCGCGGCGGCCCACGAACTCACGGGCCTGCGGGTTCACCCCGCCCGTCATCAGGCCGGTGCGCGGCGCCAGCTCCGGCGCCAGCCGCTCCAGCTCCACCAGGAAGTCCATGCCGCTCATGCCCGGCATCATCAGGTCGCAGAGGATGGCGTCGTACTTCTCGCCGTGCGACAGCCGCTTCAGCGCCTCGCGCGCGTCCTGGATGACGTGCACCTCGTAGAGGTTGCGCAAGAGCCGGCTCACCGCGCTGCCCACCGCCGGCTCGTCGTCGATGAGCAGCAGCCTGCGCAGGCTCCGCGTCGCGCGCATCGTCGTCTGGGCGGGCTCCTCCGTCACGGCCGCGACGGGCTGCGCGGGCCGCGCCGCTTCGGGCGGCAGCGCGAGCACCGGCAGCTCCACGCGGAAGAGGCTGCCCTGCCCCTGCTCGCTGGCGACCTCGATGTGGCCGCCCATCGCGTGCACGAGCGTGAGGCAGATGGACAGGCCCAGCCCCGTGCCGTCCTTGGGCGAGCGCGTGGTGAAGAACGGGTCGAAGATGCGCTGGCGCACCTCCGCGGACATGCCGTGCCCGTTGTCCTCCACTTCAATCAGCACGTGGCCCTCGCGGCCCGGACGCACGCGCAGCGTGAGCAGGTTCTCCTCCGCGGGCCGCTCGCCGAAGGCCTGGAGCCCGTTCAGCAGCAGGTGCGTGACGACCTGCGCCAGCCGGCCCTCGTTGCCGTGCACCGCGGCCACCGGCTCCAGGTCGCACGTCAGGCGCGCGCGGTGCTGGAGCTCGTCGCGCATCCGCTTGACCGCGCCCTCCACCGCGCGCAGCACGTCCACCGGCCCGTGCTGCTCCTCCTCCGTGCGCGAGAACGTCCGCAGGTCGCGCACGATGGAGCGCACCCGGCCCGCCCCCTCCAGCGCTTCCGCCACCACCTGCCGCAGCTCCTCCAGCTGCTCGGCCGGCACCACCGGCTGCGCCACCCGCTCCCAGAGGTAGGCCAGGTTGGACGTCACATAGGAGAGCGGGTTGTTGATCTCATGCGCGACGCCCGCGGCCAGCGTGCCCACGGACGTCATCCGCTCCGCCAGCCGCCGCTGCGCCTCCAGCCGGGTGCGCTCGGTGACGTCGCGCACGAGCCCCACGAGGAAGCGCTCGCCGTCGGGCAGCATGTACGCGGCCCGCTGCGTGAGCACCTCGCGCGAGCGCCCCTTCGCGTCGGTGAAGGTGCCCTCGTCCTCCACCGTCTGCCCGGTGGTGAAGGCGCGCTCGTCCTGGCGCCACGAGGCCTCCGCCTCGTGGGACGGCACGTGCGACGAGGTGGGCTTGCCCCGCAGCGCTTCGGCGGGCTGATCCAACAGGCGGCAGTAGGCGTGGTTGACCGCCACCAGCCGGTGCTCGCGGTCCTTGATGAACAGCGGCTCCGGCACCGCGTCCAGCGCGCCCTGGAACATGTCGCGGGCCCGCCGGAGCGCCTGCGCGTCCCCGTCCGCGGCACGGCGCCGGAGCGCCACGAGCCTCGCGCCCCAGCGCGTTCCGGGCGGCGCCACGCACTCGTCCGCGCCCGCGTCCACCAGGGCCTCCGCCTCCACGCCCTCGCGCGTCGTCAACACCACCAGCCAGGTCCGGGTGGGCAGGCGCCGCGCGTGCGCCCACTGGCAGCGCGCCTTCACGGCCTCCAGCGGACCGCCGTGGTCCCACAGGACGATGAGCCCTTCCGGCAGCGGCTCCGGCGGGGACTCCACGCGGATGACGCGGCACGCACGCCCTTCGGACGTGGCGCACAGGTCGCGCTCCACGTCCTGGGCCACCGGGGCTGGGACCGCCACCAGCATTGCATGCACCGCGTCGCTCCTCGCGCCCCGCGGGCATGACGACCCGCGCCGCTCGTCCGCATTGCAGCCTTGACCGCGCCAACCCGTCAACGCGGGGCCGCGCGGACTGCCCGTAGCTCATTTCCGGGTCCGGTGGGACTCAGAATTGCAGTGCGCCGCGCGCGACGACGCGGGGCCCTACCTTGCAGGAAGGTAGGAGTGAACAGCGCGCGCAGTGGGCGGGCAGCGTCTTCGCCGGGCAGGCGCCGCTCATTCCGTAGTGGCACAAAGCAAAGTCGTAACGGACGGGGTCCTCGGGATCGAGCGCCCGCAGTGACGCCGTCACCTCCTCCGCGGTGCGCCAGGTGAGGTCCGTGCGCTTCGTGAGCCCCAGGTGGAGCGCCATGCGGCCAATGTGCGTGTCCAGCGGCACCAGCAGCACTGACGGCGGCACCTGCTTCCAGATGCCGAAGTCCACCGCGTCCGGCCCGCGCACCATCCAGCGCAGGTACAGGTTGAGGCGCTTCGCCGCACCCGGCCCCAGGGGCGAGGGCAGCAGGTGGTGCAGCCCCCGCTCCGGCCCCATCGCCTCGCGGAGCGCGTCCATGGGCACGTCGCGCAGCGCGGCGGTGAAGGCCGCGAGCGCCGCATGGAGCGTGCCGCTCGCCCTCCAGCCCCGGACGAACAGCGCCTCCAGGCTGCCGTGTTCGCGCAGCGCCCGGCCCATGCCCAGGAGCAGCACGGCCAGGTCGGTGCCCACGTTGAAGCGGTACACGAAGCCCGTGAGCAGCGCCTTCGCCCCCGCCACATCCAGCGCGCGCACGAAGGCCGCCGGAGACCGGCCCATCTGCTGGAGGAGCGCGTCGACCTTCGGGCGGAAGAGGTCCGCGCGCCCGTAGGCCAGCGCCGCCGCGAGCAGCGCGCTGACCTCCACGTCGCGGGGGTCCGTGTAGCGGTGGGGGAACTCCACCGGGTCGAACCCGATGCGCGCCGTTTGATCCGTTGCCGCCAGGAAGGCGTCCAGGCGGGGGCGCAGGCGGTCGGCCGCCTGGGGGCTCAGGCCGGTGTGCGCGACCCGGCGCTTCTTCGTCTCACGGGCTTTCAAGGCGTCGGTGGGAACGCGGCGGAGGGCCGCGCCCTTCCAGTCCTAGCGCGTGAGCTCGCGCACCGCATGGCCCAGCTCCGGGAGGATGAGCGCGTCCAGCGCCAGCTTCACCGCCTGCGGCGAGCCCGGCAGCGCGAAGAGGATCATCCCCTGGTACGTGCCCGCCGTGGCGCGCGACATCATCGCGGCGCTGCCGATGCGCTGGTACGACAGCATCCGGAACAGCTCGCCGAAGCCGGGCAGCTCCTTCTCGAAGAGCGCGCGCAGCGTCTCCACCGTGCGGTCGCGCCGGCCAATGCCCGTGCCGCCCGTGAAGAGCACCGCGCGGGCCCCCGCCTCCTGCGCCTGCGCGAGCGCGCCCCGGATGGCCTCCGGCTCATCCCTCACCACCGCGTACCCGGCGACGGTGTGCCCCGCGGCGGACAGGCCTTCACGCAGGTCCTTCCCGCCGCGGTCATGCGCCTCGTCCCGGCTGTCCGAGCACGTGACCACGAACGCGCTCACGTGCACCGGCGCGCGCGCCTTGTGCTCCGCCGCCACCGCCGAGCCCTCGTGCGAGTGCCCGTGCGCGTGGTCGTGCGAATGCCCGTGCCCAGGGTCGTGGTCATGCGAGTGCCCATGGTCGTGGTCGTGGTCGTGCGAGTGGCCGTGCCCATGGTCATGCGCGTGGCCGTGGTGATGGTGGTGATGGCCGTGACCGGGGTCATGGTCGTGATCGTGTCCGTCGTGTCCCATGGTGGACGCTCCTGAAGGAAGAAGGTGGGCGACGCGAGGAGGCTCAGACGTCGGGCAGGTCTACGACGAGCGTGCCGTCCTCGACCGTGAGCTGCACCGTCGGCTGGTCATCACAGACGCCGGGCGAGGTCGCGTTCTGGCCCGTGTCCATGTCGAAGCCGACCTCGTGGCAGGGGCACACGACCATGTTGTCCTCGAGCCGTCCGCCCGACAGCAGGCACCCGGCGTGGTTGCACCAGTCGTCGAGGCCCTTGTAGCGGCCGTGGATCTTCGCGATGCAGACGTTGCGCTTGCCGATTTCGTAGCCCCGCATCTCCCTCTCGGCGAAGTCCGCGGGTCCCAGCTTGATCTTCGTCATTGCGTTCCTTTTCCCACAACCCATGGGGGCCTGCACCCCTGTTCCCCCGGCATTAATTTCCCGACCGTGACTCCCGACGTGACACCCTCCGCCGCCGTGCTCACCGACAAGGCCGCCGTCGCCCAGGTCCTCCGGGACATGTCCCTGCTGCTCCAGCTCCAGGGGCAGAGCGGCTTCCGCGTCCGCGCCTACGACATCGCCGCGGACCGCATCGCGAACCTGCCGCAGGACCTGGGCGCCGTCGTCGCCGAGGGCCGCCTGCAGGAGCTCCAGGGCATCGGCCCGGGGCTCGCCGACAAGCTCACCGAGTTGGTGACGACCGGCCGCATGACGGCCTTCGAGGAGCTGAAGGCCCGGTTCCCCGCCGGCCTGCTGGAGCTGATGAAGCTGCCGGACGTGGGCCCGAAGAAGGTGGCGGTCCTGTGGAGCGAGCTACAGGTGGGCAGCGTCGAGGACCTGGAGCGCGCCTGCCGCGACGGCCGCGTGCGGGAGCTCAAGGGCTTTGGCGCCAGGAGCGAGGCGAAGCTCCTGGACGGCATCGCGGTGTACCGGCGCGCTCGGGGTGAGCGGAAGCTGCTGGGCGACGCGCTCCCCATCGCGGAGGGGCTGCTGGAGCGGATCCGCCAGGCCCCGGGCGTGGTGCGCGCGAGCCTGGGCGGCAGCGTGCGCCGGCGCGCGGAGACCGTGTCCGATGTGGACCTCATCGCGTCCGCGAAGGAGGCCGGGCCCGTGCTGGACGCGCTCGCGAGCGCGCCCGGCGTGGCCACGGTGCTCGGCAAGGGCGACAGCAAGTGCTCCGTGCGCATGGTGCAGGGCGACCTCCAGGTGGACCTGCGCGTGCTGCCGGATGAGGACTTCGCCACCGCGCTGCACCACTTCACCGGCTCCAAGGCGCACCACCTCCGGCTGCGCAACCTGGGCCATGAGCAGGGCCTCAAGATCTCCGAGTGGGGCGTGCACCGCGAGGACGGCACCAAGGTCCCCGTCCCCGACGAGGCGACGCTGTACCGGCTCCTGGGCATGCAGGAGGTGCCGCCGGAGCTTCGCGAGGACTCCGGCGAGGTGGAGGCCGCGCGGGCCGGGAAGCTGCCCGAGGACCTGGTGACGTTGGAGGACGTGCAGGGCGCGGTGCACGCGCACAGCACCTGGTCCGACGGCCGCAACACGCTGGAGGAGATGGCGCGCGCGGCGCAGGCGCTGGGGCTCAAGTACCTCACCGTCACCGAGCACAGCGAGGCGGCCATCCACGCGGGCGGCCTCAAGGTGGACGACCTCAAGCGGCAGTGGGAGGAGATCGACCGCGTGAACGCGGCGGTGCCCGGCATGCGGCTGCTCAAGGGCATCGAGGTGGACATCCTGGAGTCGGGGGCGCTGGACTACGCGGACAGCGTGCTGGAGCAGTTGGAGGTCGTCATCGCCTCCATCCACGTGCGCCACTCCATGGACGAGGACCAGATGACGCGCCGGGTGCTGGCCGCGCTGGACAACCCGCACCTCCACATCCTGGGACACCCCACCGGGCGCCTCATCCAGAGCCGCGAGCCCTACGCCCTCCGCATGGAGGAGGTGCTGGAGCGCGCCCGGGAGCGCGGGGTGGCGGTGGAGATCAACGGCAAGCCGGCGCGCCTGGACATCAAGGCCGAGTACGTGCGGCAGGCCGTGGGGCGCGGGGTGAAGCTGGTGGTGAGCTGCGACGCGCACCGGCAGGAGGACCTGAAGAACCTGGCCTTCGCGGTGGCCACGGCGCGCCGCGGCTGGGCGCGAAGGAAGGACATCCTCAACACCCGGCCCGCGGAGAGCTTCCTCGCCGCCCTGCGGGAGCGCTGATAGGCTCGCGGGCGCGAAGATGTTCCGCCCGCCCGTCCTCATCCCCACCCTCCTCTGCCTCCTCCTGGCCTGGCCCCCCCCGGCCGGCGCGGAGCCCCGTCCGTCGCGCGCGGACCTCCAGCGCGTGCTGGAGCTGCACGCCCGCTCGTCGGTGCGCGTGCGCGGCCCCCAGCACGCGGGCCCCGGCATCATCGTGGGCGCGGACGGCCAGGTGCTCACCGCCGTGTCGCTCGTGGGCCCGGACTCCGTCCAGGTGGTGCACGCGGGCAACGCCCTGGCGGCGCGCGTGGTCCTCTCC
>JAFADT010000945.1 GCA_023424585.1 Pseudomonadota bacterium | reverse complement strand
GCCACGGTGGACGAAGCCGCCGCCCGCGCGGCGCTGGAGGCGCGCCTGCCGGCCCTCCGCGAGGCGCTCCGGGGCTCGCCCTACTACGTGCGCGTGCTGCGCGAGGCGGGCCTGCACCCGGGGGACCTGCGGCGGCTGGAGGACCTGCGCCACTTCCCCGCGCTGGACCGCGCCACGCTCGCGCGCCACTGGGAGGACGTGCCCACCCTGCCCGCCGCGTCCGACGAGTGCGTGGTGGTGAAGAGCTCCGGCACCACCGGCGACCCGGTGAACGTGCTGCGCGACCGGCGCGACTGCCTGCTCATGTGGGCCGTGCTTCGCTTCTTCACCGAGCGCGCCGGCGCCGCGCCCCCGCCGCGTCCGCGCGTAGTGCTGCTGGACGCGCTGCCTGGAGGCCTGGAGTACTCCGTGCGCCTGCCGCTGTTCCACGACGGCGCCCTGCACCGCGTCTCCGTGCTGCGCGACGACGCGGTGGCGCGCCTCCAGCGGGTGAAGGCCTCGGTCGTCTTCTCCGACCCGGAGGGGCTGCGCTGGCTGCTGGCCCACCCGGAGGTGCCCTCGCCCCGGCTGGCGCTCACCTCCGCGCAGCACCTGCCCCAGGCGCTGCGCGACGCGTGGAGGCGCGAGCGCGGCGTGCCGGTCCTCAACTACTACGCCGCCACGGAGACGGGGCCGCTCGCGTGGGAGTGCCTGGAGGACGCGAACCAGGGCCGCTTCCACGTGCTCACGCCGGACGTCTGGCTGGAGCCGGACGGGGACGAGGTGGTGGTGACGCGGCTGCGGCCCAGCGTGCTGCCGCTCCTGCGCTACCGCCCCGGGGACACGGGCACCGTGCGGCGCGACGCGTGCGCCTGCGGCTTCCACGGCTGGACGCTGACGGGGTTCGGGGGACGCGGGGCCTGCGCGTTCCGCACGCCCTCGGGGCGCGCGGTGGACGCCTGGTCCCTGGCCTGGGTGTTCAAGCACCATCCGCTGCGCGCGTTCCGGCTGACGCAGGTGACGCGCGAGCGCTTCACGCTGGAGCTCTCGGGCGCGCCCCCGGACAGCGTGGCCGCGCTGTGCGAGCGGCTCGCGGCGGCGCTGCGCAACCTGGGCTGGGACGCCCCCGTCGTGGAGGCGCGCGGGGAGCAAGGAGGGGCCCCGGTCGCCAAGCCGCTCCCCTTCCGTTGCGAGCTGGAGCCTTCTGGGTGAGCCGGGCCTCCGCCCGAGCGTTTGCCCTGGATTCCCGCGCCTCGCGTGAAGATTCTTCATGGGGAAGCGCACCCGCACGGAGGACACATGGAGACTCGGAAGCTGGGCAGGCAGGGCCTCACCGTTTCAGCGCTGGGCCTGGGCTGCATGGGGATGTCGGACTTCTACGCGGGCCGCGATGACGCGGAGTCGGAGGCCACGCTGCTCCACGCGCTGGACCGGGGCATCACCTTCTTCGACACGGCGGACGCCTATGGCCCCGGCCGCAACGAGGAGCTGGTGGGCCGCGTGCTGGGGCCGCACCGCCAGCGCATCGTCCTGGCCACGAAGTTCGGCCTCGTGCGCGACCCCGCGAACCCGCAGTCGCGCGGCGTCAACGGCAGCCCCGAGTACGTGAGGCAGGCGTGCGACGCGAGCCTGAAGCGCCTGGGCATGGACGTCATCGACCTGTACTACCTGCACCGGGTGGATCCGAAGACGCCCATCGAGGACACGGTGGGCGCGATGGCGGACCTGGTGAAGGCCGGCAAGGTGCGCTTCCTGGGGCTGTCGGAGGCGAACTCGGAGACGCTGCGCCGCGCGTGCGCCGTGCACCCCATCACCGCGCTCCAGTCGGAGTACTCGCTGTGGAGCCGCGACCCGGAGGACGGCGTCCTCCAGACGTGCCGCGAGCTGGGCGTGGGCTTCGTCCCCTACAGCCCGCTGGGCCGCGGCTTCCTCACCGGCCAGTTCAAGCGCTTCGAGGACCTGCCGGAGGACGACTACCGCCGCCACTCGCCCCGCTTCCAGGGGGAGAACTTCCAGCGCAACCTGAAGCTGGTGGAGCACATCGACCGGCTGGCGACGCAGAAGGGGTGCACGCCCGCGCAGCTCGCGCTCGCCTGGGTGCTGGCGCGCGGCGAGGACGTGGTCCCCATCCCCGGCACCAAGCGCCGCAAGTACCTGGACGACAACCTGGGCGCGCTGGACGTGAAGCTCCGCCAGGAGGACCTGGCGGACATCGAGGCCATCGCGCCGCCGGGGGTGGCCGCGGGCGAGCGCTACCCCACCGCCATGCAGGGCTTCCTCCAGGCGGACCGGCGGAAGGAGACACGCTGACGGCCGTCCGCCGGCCCGTCCGCCCCGCGCGTCCATGAACGCCTCCGCTCCGTCCGCCCCGCCGCATCCACCGGCGCCGCCTCCTCCCGCGTCTCCGGGCACGCCTCCGGTGCTCCGGAGGGAAGAGGGCTCCGCGTGGGTGCGCTACGCGCTGGCGGTGGTGAGCGTGGGGGTGGCCTTCGTCCTCCAGCGGGCCCTGTGGCCCGTGATGACCAGCACCCCGTACCTGGCCTTCTTCGCCGCCGTCGTGTTCTCCAGCTGGCGGGGAGGCTGGGGCCCGGGGATGGTGTCCACCGGGCTGTCGCTGGTCCTGGTGCAGTACTTCTTCCTCCAGCCCCTGGAGGCATGGCGGCTGGAGCCGGACACCGTCGCCCCGCTGCTGTTCTTCCTCGCGCTGTCGCTGTTCGCGACGACGCTGAACGTGCGCCTGCGCCGGGCCAACGCGGAGCGCGCGGACCTGCTGGCGCGCGAGCGCTCCTCCCGCGCCGCCGCCGAGTACGAGCGCGCGCGCATGCACGAGCTGTTCATGCACGCCCCCGCGCACCTGGCCATCTTCCGCGGCCCGCAGCACGTCTTCGAGCTGTCCAACCCCCTCAACTCCGCGCTGCTGGGCAACCCGGCGCGGCTGCTGGGGCTGCCCGCGCGCGAGGTGGGGCCGAAGGAGGAGGCGGAGCGCGTGGCCCGCATCCTCGACCACGTCTACACGACGGGAGAGCCCTTCGTGGGCCGGGAGGTGCACCTCAAGCTGCCGCAGCCGGACGGCTCCCTCCGCGACTACATCTTCGACGCCACGTACACGCCCACGCACGACACGCGCGGGCAGGTGGACGGCATCGCGGGCTTCGGCTTCGACGTGACGGACCTGGTGCACGCCCGCGCGCGGGCGGAGCGGCTGGCGCGCGAGCTGTCGCACAACGAGGAGCACCTGCGCATCCTCGCGGGGGCCAGCTCCTTCCTGGCCACGTCGCTGGACTACCAGGCCACGGTGCGCAACGTGGTGCGCCTGGCGGTGCCCACGCTGGCGGACTGGTGCCTCATCGACTCGGCGCTGGAGGACGGCTCCTTCCAGCGCATGGAGGTGGAGCACGCGGACACGGAGCCGGAGGCGCTCGCGGAGGCGATGCGGATCCGCACGACGTACGTGTCGGGCATCCCCCAGCTGGCCGGCCGGGCCCCGCTGTTCCACGGCCAGCCCTTCTTCATCGAGGACTTCACCGACGACCTCCTCCCGCAGCTCACGAACGACCCGGCGCGCGTCGCGCTGCTCCGGAAGCTGCGCGTCCGTTCGCTGGTGGTGGTGCCGCTGGTGGCGGGGGAGCACTCGCTGGGGCTGCTCAGCTTCGTCACCACGCACCGCTCCGGGCGCAGCTACACGGCCGCGGACCTGCCCTTCCTCCAGGAGCTGGCCAACCGCGCCGCGCTCTCCATGGAGAATGCGAGGCTGTACCGCGAGGCGCGCGAGGCGGTGCGCCTGCGCGACGAGTTCCTGTCCATCGCGAGCCACGAGCTGAAGACGCCGCTCACGCCGCTGAACCTCAAGCTCCAGGCGCTGCGGCGCGAGCTGGACCGCAACCCGGGCCCGGTGCCGCGCGAGGTGGTGGAGCGCTACCTGGACGTGGGCTCGCGGCAGCTGAAGAAGCTGGCGGAGCTGGTGAACGACCTGCTGGACGTGTCGCGCATCGCGGCCGGGCGGCTGTCGCTGGAGTGCGCGCCCGTGGACCTGGTGGAGCTGGTGCGCGACGTGGTGACCGCCTACGAGGGCCCCGCCGCGCGCTCCGGCTCCGCGCTCCAGTTGGAGGCCGCGGAGGCCGTGATGACGGGACTGTGGGACCGGCCGCGCCTGGAGCAGGTGGTGGTGAACCTGGTGGACAACGCCATCAAGTACGGCCAGGGGCGCCCCATCCAGGTCCGCCTGGAGGTGCGCGACGGCAAGGCGGCGATGACGGTGCGGGACCAGGGCATCGGCATCTCGGAGGAGTCGCTGCCGCGCCTCTTCGGCCGCTTCGAGCGCGCGGTGAGCGACCGGCACTACGGCGGCCTGGGCCTGGGCCTCTACATCACCCGCACGCTGGTGCAGGCCATGGGCGGCACGGTGCGCGTGGAGAGCCTCCTGGGCCAGGGCTCCGTCTTCACCGTGGAGCTGCCCCTGGCCGCGCCATCCGCAAAGGCCGGGGACCCGGCGCCTTGATCAGGACGCGGCGCGAGCGCGCGGCAATTGCGCGTGGGGCTCCCAGGGACCGCTGGACCCCAGACAGTGGCGGCAGGTGGCGAGCGGCACGTCCCGCTCCAGGTAGGCCAGCAGGCGCGTGAGCAGGTCCGGGTCATCGAGCGGCACGCCGTCGTGTTCGACGAGCGCGGGCAGGTGCGGGTGCTCCGCGGCGAGGACGGTGGCGACGTGGGGCGGCCGGGTGCAGGTGTAGAAGCGGCCCTGGTGGACCAGGTGGCAGCGCTGCTTGAGCCAGCACTTCGCGAAGACGTCGCGCACCTCCGCGTCGGACGCGAGCGGCGCGTCCGGGGTGATGCGCTGGAAGCGGTCGATGGCCTTCACCGTGAGGTGGACGCCGTGCCGGTCGCAGCGCTCGGTGATGCGGGCGATGGAGCGCTCGGGCAAGGGCGCGGACGTGTAGAACGACAGGGTCATCCGGTCGAGCCGCTCATACACGGCGTCGGGGGCGCTCTGGGCGAGGAAGCCGTTGGTGGTGACGGAGAGCTGCTCGGAGATGCCGGAGGCGCGCACGGCGTCGAGCACGCCGGCGAGGTCGGGGTGGAGGAAGGGCTCTCCGCCGGTGAGCTTGAAGACGTTGGGTTTGAGGACGCGCGCGAGG
>JAFADT010000936.1 GCA_023424585.1 Pseudomonadota bacterium | reverse complement strand
CCCGCGCGCCCCCGGGGGCCGCGTCAGCGGCCCGGGGCCGCCACCAGCCGCCCGGCGAGCAGGCCCGCTTCGGTGATGGGCCGCTCGCAGACGAAGCCGCGGCAGAGGTACGCGGCGCCCTTCCCTTCCACCGGGTCGCGGCCCGCGAACAGCTCCTGGAGGCGCGAGGGCGGAGCGGAGCCCGGGTCGTTCCAGCCGAAGGAGAACACCGGCGCGTAGGTGCGGTTGGCGGCGGCCAGCAGCGGGGCCACGGCCTCGCGGGTCCCCGCGAAGGTGACGCCGGACGCGCCGTCCACCAGCGCGTCCGCCGCCAGCCCCAGGTGGCCGTAGCCCATGGGGTTGCGCACCAGCTGGTCATGCAGCCTGGCGACGTAGTGCTCCGGGTACTCCAGGTGGCACACGTCGCCGGTGAGCGCGGAGAGCGTCACCTGCGCCTCCGTCAGCGTGGACGCGCCGGAGGGGAACGCGTTGTCGAAGAGGGAGAAGGCCGCCACCACCAGGTCCTTCTGTCCCCGGGGCGCGGAGAGGTACGCCTGCTTCTCCTCGTCCCAGAACAGCTCCACCGCGCGGTGCGCGAGCGCGTCCGCCGCGTCCAGGTACCTCGCGTCGAAGGTGGCCTGGTAGAGCGCGGTGAGCCCGGCGGCGAAGTCTCCGTAGTCCTCCAGGAAGCCGTCGATGCGGGCCTGGCCGTCCTGGTACGAGCGCAAGAGCCGCTTGCCGTCCCACATCCTCGCGAGCACGAAGTCCGCCGCGCCCGCCGCCAGCTTCGCCCAGTCCGGGCGGTTGAACACGCGCGAGGCCAGCGCGAGCCCGCGGATCATCAAGCCGTTCCAGCCCGCCAATATCTTGTCGTCGCGGCCGGGCTTCACGCGCTGCTCGCGCAGGAGGAAGAGGACGCGGCGCGCCTCGGCCAGCTCCTGCTCCACCGCCTCCACCGGGCGGCCCTGCTCCTTCGCGAGCTGCTCCGCGGGGACGACGACCTCGAGCACCGTGGCGCCGTGCTCGAAGTTGCCCCCGGGCTGGATGCCGAAGTGGCGCAGCACGGTGTCCGCCTGCTGGCCCACGGCCAGGGCCGCGCGGACCTCCTCGGGGCGCCAGACGAAGAACTTCCCCTCCTCGCCTTCGCTGTCCGCGTCCTGCGTGGCGTAGAAGCCGCCGGCCGGGTCGGTCATCTCGCGGCGGACGTACTCGACGGTCTCCTCCACGACCTTGCGCCAGAGGGGCCGGGACTCCACCTGCTCCGCCTCCGAGTACAGGTGCAGGAGCTGGGCGTTGTCGTAGAGCATCTTCTCGAAGTGGGGCACCCGCCAGCGCTCGTCCACGGAGTAGCGGTGGAAGCCGCCGCCCAGTTGGTCGTAGATGCCGCCCAGGGCCATGCGCTCCAGGGTGCGGAACACCGCGGCCTTCAGGGGCTCCCCGCCGCCGCGCCGCCACGCGCGCAGCAGGAGCGCGATGTTCATGGGGTTGGGGAACTTGGGGGCGCCGCCGAAGCCGCCGTTCACCGGGTCCATGCGCTTCAGCATGGCGTGGCCCATGGCGACGATGTCCTCCGCGGACAGGTGCGCGGGGGCGGCGTCCAGACCGTGGGTGGACAGCTCGCCCAGGCCCTCCTGGAAGCGCCGGGCCTGCTCCTCGATGTCCTCCGCCTTGTGCTCCCAGGCGTCGCGCAGCGCGGAGAGCAGGCGCGGGAAGCCCGGCCGACCGTAGCGGTCCGAGGGCGGGAAGTAGGTGCCGCCGTAGAACGGGCGCAGGTCCGGGGTGAGGAACACGGTGAGGGGCCAGCCCCCGCCCTGTCCCATCAGCTGCACGACGCCCTGGTAGATTTGATCCAGGTCGGGGCGCTCCTCGCGGTCGACCTTGATGTTGACGAAGCCGTCGTTCATCAGGCGCGCGATGTCGGGGTCCTCGAAGGACTCGTGGGCCATGACGTGGCACCAGTGGCACGCGGAGTAGCCGACGGAGAGCAGGATGGGCTTGTGCTCGGCGCGGGCGCGGGCCAGGGCTTCCTCCCCCCAGGGGAACCAGTCCACGGGATTCGTGGCGTGCTGGCGCAGGTACGGCGACGGCTCCCGGGCCAGACGGTTGGTGTGTCCAGAGGGGGGATGGTCGTCCATGGGGTACTCCCGGTTCGCCGCGGCTTCGCGGCCCTTCACATTGTGAGCCTGGGTTCGCGGGGGCAAGCTGAAATGGCCTCACTCCTCGCTGGCCAACGGCCCTCCGGTGCGCTTTGTCCGGGGGCGTGCGTGCGTCCGCCCACTCCGCCAGCCCCGGCCCGGGAATGAAGGCGTGTCTCGTCCTGGTGGCGCTGGGCGTGGCGGTCCGGCTCGCGCTGGCGCTGGGGACGGACGTCTACTTCGACGAGGCCTACTACTGGCAATGGGCCCGGCATCTGGCCTGGGGCTACTTCGACCATCCGCCGATGGTGGCGTGGCTCATCGCGGCGCTGGGCATCCGGGGGACGGCGCTCCTGTGCGGGCTGGGGACGGGCGTGGCGGTGTGGGGGCTCGCGCTGGACGTGTATCGCTCGCGCGACGCGGCGTGGCGGGCCGTGGCGCTGTGGAGCGCGGTGCCGGTGGGCATCCTCTCCGGCGTCTGGGCCACGCCGGACTCGCCGATGCTGCTGTTCTGGGCGCTGGGGTTGTGGGCGCTGTATCGCGAGAAGTGGGTGCTGGCGGGGCTGACGTGTGGCCTGGCGCTCTTGTCGAAGTATCCGTCCGTGCTGCTGGGGCTGGCGTTCATGGTGGCGGCGCTGCGGGCGCGGCGGCTGCCCAGGGGCGCGTGGCTCACGGCGGGGCTCGGGTTGCTGTGCTTCCTGCCGGTGGTGTTGTGGAACGCGAGCCATGACCAGGTGGGGTTCAAGTTCCAGCTGAACCACGGCCTGGGCGGAAGCGGCGGCTGGGCCACGTTCGGCGAGTACCTGGCGGGGCAGCTCGCCATGGGCGGGCCGGTGCTGTTCCCGCTGGCGCTGGTGTACGCGGTGCGTGGCCCGAGGGAGCAGTTCCTGCTGCGCATGGCGGCGGTGATTCCGCTGCTGTTCTTCGGCTACGCGGCGGCGAAGACGCGGGGCGAGGCCAACTGGCCGGCGGCGGCGTATGTGGCGGCGTGCATTGGCGTGGCGGGGATGCGGCCGGCGTGGCAGCGGGCGGCGGCGTGGAGCGGGATGGCGGTGGTGCTGGCGGTGACGTCGCACCTGCTGTTCCCGGTGCTGACGTTCGAGCGCGACGTGGTGCTGGCGAGGACGCACGGCTGGGGCGTGCTGGAGCGGCTGCGCAGGCCCGAGCAGTTGTTCCCGGGCATGGCGCCGGGGCCCACTGCGGTCTACGCGCCCACGTACCAGCTGGCGTCGCAGGTGGCGTACACGGCGGGCGTGGAGACGGACACGGTGGGCCCGTCACGGCGCAAGAGCCAGTACGACCTGTGGCCTGAGCTGGAGTTGAAGCCCGGGCAGGATGTGCTGTGGTGTTCGGAGAACGGCGCGGCGCCGCCGGAGGAGCTGGTGCAACGCTTTGGCTCCGTGGAAGGGCCCGTGAAGCTCACGGGGGTGTTCCGGGGACGCAGGCTGCACACGTTCACGGTGTGGCGGATGCAAAGCCTGAAGCCAGACTGAAGTCTTCCACCCACGCCGCCCAACACATTCCAAACCCAGTGTGGAGGCCTCGGGCGCAAAGGATGCGGTGCGGACGACGTGTCCCTCCGGAGCGTCCCAGGAGCTCCGGGGGGAAGACAAGCTGGACGCAGCCGTGACATGTCGGCTGCGCTCAAGGGTTCGTCACGTGAGGCGTGGGACCTGCTCGCGGCCATCCATGACGCGTATCGTGGATACACCTCAGCTCGCAGCCCGCAACAACATGACGAAGAGGAACGCGAAGTAGCTCCGGGCCGCCAGCCGCCCTGAAAGTGTGCGGGGTCTGCGCTGCTTGAAGAACAGCGTCAGGTTGATGACCGCCATTCCCAGGGGCAGCAGGAAGAGCCAGCCCATGGGGCGTGCTTGCCAGGGTTTCGTGAGGCCCACGAAGAGCCCCGATGCTCCTGCCATCACCGTGAAGGCAATCACCGCGCTCGCCGCGGCCCCCGCTTCGGCGGAGTACAGCTTCTCCCCTGGCTTCGTGGTCCCGGGCCACGCGGTCTTCCGCATCACCTCCCAATGCAGGTACAGGAAGACCATCCCCAGGATGGCCAGCAGCCCCAGCGGATTCAGCGGCCTTCC
>JAFADT010000894.1 GCA_023424585.1 Pseudomonadota bacterium | reverse complement strand
CGGTGAAGTGGCCCATCCACTTCGGCTGCCCGGGCATGGGCTTCTTCTGGGCGGCGGCGAGCAGCCTGCGCGCGGGCGCCACCTTGCCCTGGCGGTAGAGCACGAACGCGTCCGCGAGCGTGCGCGTGTTGGGCCACGCCCAGTCCGGCGCCGGCGTGAGGGCGCGCTTGATGCCCGCGGAGGCCTCCGCGAACCGCCCCTCCTCGGCGCGCGCGAGCGCCCGCGCGAAGGCGGCCAGCTTCGCCAGGTCCGTGCCCTTGCCGGTGCCCAGGCGCTCCACCGCGTCCAGGTCCCGGTTCGCCGCGGCCGCGTCGCCCGCCTCCAGCTTCGCCAGGGCGCGGCGCACCAGCACGCGGGGCAGGTTCGCCTCCGCCACCTTCGCCGCCGTCTTGGAGGGCCCCGCGTCCGTCAGCCGCTGCACGGCGGCATCCACCTGGCCCAGCTCCACCTCCGCGAGCGCGGCGCCCGCGGACGCCTCCGCGCGCTGATCCGGCTCCTGCGTGGACTCGCCGGACTGGGTGAAGGCGGCGAGCGCGGCCTGCGCGTCGCCGCTGCCCAGCCGCGCGTAGCCCAGCAGCAGGTGCTCGCGCCAGGTCGCGCCCGGCAGCGTCACCGCGCCCTCCATCACCTTGCGGGCCTCCGCGAACTGGTGGCTGTCCAGGAGCGCCGCGCCCAGCCGGCGGGCCATGGGCACCGTGCGGTCCAGGTCATACGCGCGGCGCAGGTCGCGCACGGCGTCGTCCAGGCGCTGGGTGCCGGCGCGGTCTCGCGCGCGGTGGGCCAGCGCCTGCGCCTGCCACTGCTTCGCGCCGGGGTGGCCGGGCTCCACCTGGAGCGCGCTGCCGTAGTCCTCGATGGCCTGATCCCACTGGCCGGTGGCGAAGTGGTCCGCGCCCAGCAGCATCCAGCCCAGCGCCTGGCGCGGGGCCATCTCCACCACGCGCCGGTGCACCTCCACCGCGCGCTGGAAGCGGCCGGCGCGGCGGTTGACGGAGCCCAGCGTCGCCCACAGCTCCAGGCTGCCGCCGCCCGACTTCACCGCCGACTCCAGGAACTGGATGGCCTCTTCATGACGGGCCTGCGCCTGGAGCGCCTTGCCCACGGCGATCTGCCCCATCAGCAGGCCCGGCTGCAGCGCCAGCACCTTGCGGAACTCGGCCTCCGCCTGCGCGGGCTGCTTCTGCGCGAGCCGCACGTCGCCCAAGAGCAGGTGCGCGGCGGGCGTGGAGCCCAGCTTCATCAGGGCGGTGGCCTGGAGGTCCGCGCGCGGCACGTCGCCCGCGGCGAGGTACAGGCGCGCGAGGCGCTCCTTCGGCTCCGCCACCTGCGGGAACTTCGTCACCAGCCGCTCGAGGAGCGCGCGGGCCTCGGCCCCCCGCCCCTCCAGCTCCATCACCGCCGCGAGCCCGATCTGCGCGGTCGCGGACTCCGGCCGGCCGGCCTGCGCCTTCTCGAACGAGGCGCGCGCGGCGGCGGCGTCCCGGCGGAGGAGGTGCGCCTTGCCCAGCAGCTCGTGGATCTGGAAGTCGTTGCCCGCGAGCCGCTCCGGGCGCAGCGCCAGGTAGCGCTGCAGCCGCGTCACGGCCCGGTTCCCGTCCTGGACATACAGGTAGTAGCTGGCCAGGTAGTAGTGGACGATGAGGTGGTCCGGCTGATCCGCGGCGGCCACCTGCTCCAGCACCGGGACCGCCTCCTGGAAGCGGCGCAGCTTGAAGTACGCGGTGCCCAGCGGGTACGCGAGCGACAGCTCCGACGGGTTCTGCGCGAACACGGGCTGGAGGCGCGTGGCCGTGCGCTGGAAGTCCTGGAGCGCGTTGGCGGCGCTGCCCAGGCCCGCGGCGGCGGTGACGGACAGCGGGTCCTGGGCGAGCGCCTGCTCGAAGAGCTGGAGCGCCTTCTTGAACTTCTCGTCCGCCTCCTTCTTGTCGCCCTTGGCGGCGGCGGCGTTGGCGGACACGAGCGCCTGTTCCCCCTGCTCCGTCATGCGCTGCGCCTCGGTGGCGGGCGGGGGGCGGAACTGGGCGAGCGCCGTCGGCGGGCCGGCCAGGGCGGCCAGCAGGACGAGCGCGGAGGAGACGCGGCGCGGGGAGCGGAGGAATGGGCGCATGCGGTTCATCACGGCGTGGGGGCGGGGCTGAATTCGGCGACGATGACGGTGATGTCGTCGCGCTGGGGCTGACCGGCGCTGTACGCGCGCACGTCCGCGAGGAGCGCGTCGCGCAGGGCGTCGGCGGGGAGGTGGGCGTGGGCCTGGATGGCGGCGGCCAGCCGCTGCGTGCCGTAGAGGCGGTTGGCGCCGTCGCGCGCCTCGGTGAGGCCGTCCGTGTACCAGACGATGATGTCGCCGGGGCTCAGCTGCGCCTGGCGCGACGTGAACTGCGAGGCCACGTTCGCGCCCAGGAGCGGACCGCGCGCCGGCAAGGACGCCATCTGCCGCGTGTTCCGGTTGTAGACGGCCGCCGCCGGGTGCGCGCCCGCCGCGTAGTCGATCTGGCCGCTGTAGACGTCGATGACCGCGAGCGCGCTGGACATCTGGTGCTCGCCGCGGCCCACGTTGGCCAGCGTCACGTTGAGCGCGGTGATGAGCATCTGCGCGTGCACCTGCGACGGCTCGCGCAGCGTCATGGCGGACGCGAAGCCGCTGGTGGCGCTGGTGGCGACCAGCGACGTGGACAGGCCGTGGCCCGTCACGTCCCCGATGCCGATGACCACCCGCCGGTCATCCAGCGCGGCGCGGAACCACCAGTCGCCGCCGCAGGCGTCCGCGGGCACCACGAGCCCCGCCAGCCGCAAGGGGCCCACCGTCACGGCCTCGCGGCCCGGGAGCAGCGTCTCCTGCACCGTGCGCGCGAGCGAGACCTCGCGCTCCAGCTGCGCCTTGGCGCGCACGTCCTCCAGGAGGACCTTGATGCGCTCCGCCATGTGGTTGAACACCACGCCCAGCGTCGTCACCTCGCGGCCCGCGCCCGGCGCCGTGCCCGCGCGGGCGCCCAGGTCACCGGCGGCCAGCTGCATCACGCGGTGGGTGAGCACGCCCAGCGGCTTGGTGATGCGGCGGCTCTGGAAGGCCGCCAGCACGCCGGCCAGCACCACGAAGCCCACGCCCAACCCCACGATGCGCAGCGTGTTGGCGCGCACGGCGGCGCGGTTGGTCTCCTCCAGCTCGTGCAGCTGCTTCTGCAGGTCCTCCAGCGAGTAGCTGATGACGACCACGCCCTTGCCGCCCTGCGAGCCGTAGTCGAGCGGCTCCTGGAACTCGAAGACGGGCTGGCCCTGGAAGAAGGCGCTGGCCCAGCGGCGCTCCGCAGTGCGGCCTCCGGAGGCCTCGCCCAGCTTGGCGTTGGGGTCGCTGTCCGCCACCAGCTGCCCATCCGCGTCGTACATCTGCACGCGCAGGATGTTGCGGTTGTCCGCGATGATGGAGCGCGCCACCTCCGTGAGGAACGCGTAGTTGTTGTCGCGCAGGCTGGTGGCGGAGGTGAGCGCCAGCGTGTGGCTCACCGTCTGCCCCAGCTCGCGCGCCTGGGACTGGAGCCGCTGCGTGAAGCGGTCCGAGGTCGCGGTGAGCTGCGCCTCCGTCGTCTTCGCGGACAGCGCGGCCAGGAGGCCCACGATGATGACGACCAGCGCCCCCGTGGTGAGCAGCAGCAG
>JAFADT010000853.1 GCA_023424585.1 Pseudomonadota bacterium | reverse complement strand
CGGCTGGGAGGGCCGGCCCCTGCGCGCCGGCGACCTGCTCCCGCTGGGCCCCGCCACGCCGGGCGGCGCCTCTCCCGAAGCCGACCAGGCGCGGCTCGCGGAAGCCCTGGACCCCCAGGCCTCGCTGCGGGTGCTCCTGGGCCCGGACGCGCCCCGCTTCGACGACGCGGCCGTGGCGCTCCTCCTGGGGAGCACCTTCACCGTGTCGCCCTCCAGCGACCGCGTGGGCCAGCGGCTGGACGGGCCTCGCGTGCCCCACGGCGACGAGGGCACCGGCACGTCACGGCCCATGGTGCGCGGCGCCATCCAGGTCACCCTCTCCGGGACGCCCATCGTGCTGGGCCCGGACCACCCCACCACCGGGGGCTACCCGCTCATCGCCGCCGTCATCCGCGCGGACTGGGGCCGCCTGGGGGCTCGCCGCCCGGGCGCCCCGGTGCGCCTCCAGGCCGTCACCCTCGAAGTGGCCCGAGACGCCTGGAAGACCCACCCCGCCAGGTCGGACGGGGCAACTTCGGCCCCGGCCCGGCCGATACTGGGGGCATGACTCCTCCGATGATCGGCCCGCGCCCCACCCCTCTGACGCCCCGCCCGCAGGAGCCGGCCCTCCCGCCGCGCCCCCGCAACGAGGTGAAGCCCGGCGCTGGCCAGGGAGCCTCCCTCTTCGAGTCGCCCAAGGCCGGAAAGGCCCCGGTGGCCCTGTCCACCCCCGCCGCGGCCCCCCAGCAGGGCGGCCCGCGCCCCACGCCGGGCAGCTACCCCACCGCCGCGGACGTGGCGAACATCGCCGCGATGCAGGACCCCGTGGCGCGCAACCTGGCCATCACCCAGGGCTACCACGACCTGTCCGACGCCATGGGCACGCTCCTGGGCAAGGAGAACGCCAACTGGTCCACCTTCGCCACCTGGGCCTCGAAGCAGGCCGGCGTGAGCATCCGCCAGGAGGACATGCCCAAGGCCTTCGTGGACGTCCTCAAGGGCGGCGGCGTCATGGGCGAGGCCATGTCCAAGGTGGACGACCTGCTGCGCAAGCTGGGCCTGCCCGCCATGCCCACCGGCGACATCGCCAAGGCCGGCGCGGACGCGCTCAACGACGTCAGCAAGGCCATTGGCGACGGCAACCAGTTCGTCTTCCGCGAGGTGGGCCACGAGTTCGCCCGCTTCGTGGAGACCTTCCAGGGCGACACCCAGCTGGACCCCGCCAAGCTCCAGAAGTACCTGGACGGCTTCCCGGCGGACAAGCCGCTGCTCAAGGAGGCCTTCGGCACCTACGCGCAGGCCATGTTCGAGAAGGACCCGAACGCGAAGGCCGAGCTGATGCTCCGGGCCAACGACACCGTGGGCCTGCACGAGCAGACGCAGCTGCAGGGCTTCGTGGAGAAGGCCCTCAACGCCCCGGTGAAGGAGGTCTTCGCCAACATCCTCAAGAAGAGCATCGAGGCGGGCGCCAGCGCCCTGCCCTTCCCCGCCAACCTCGCCGCCAGGGCGGCCATCAAGTCGGGCGCGGTGGACCTCGTCGTCAACCCGCTGGTGGACAAGCTGGCCGGCGTGTTCCGGGGCATCGCCACCGAGCACATGATGAAGCTCGCGGTGCCCGGCGGCGCGCTGAAGCTGGGCAACGACCTGCCGCCCCCCGCCGGCATGGAGTCCACGCTCTTCCCGCCGCACCTGCGCACCATCGAGGACCCGAAGCTGAAGGAGCTGCTGGCCCGCCTGGACAAGACGCCCGACAGCCTCACCGGCACCGCCGCGAAGGACTGGAGCAGGCTGGACCAGCGGATGAACTACATCGTGGACCTCTTCCGCTCGCGCCAGTCGGATCCGCACCTCTTCGACCAGCCCTTCGGCAAGGAGGCGCACTACCCCGTGGCGCCCTCCACGCCGCGCCCGGCCGCGCCCGCGGTGTCGTAGGCCCCGCTCCCACCCCTTGGGGGAGGTCCGTCGCCGTGAATGCGCGGCGACAAGCTGCGTCTCTCCAGGCATCCGACGCACTTGAAGGAGCCCCCCATGTCGAAGTGGCTGCTGGCAACGATGGCGCTGTCCCTCCCGGCCCTGGCTCACGCTGGCGGTCCCCGCGGCAACCACGCGGAGCAGGTCCATGACCGCCAGGAGCTGCGGCAGGACGCGCGAGAGACCCGGGACGACCATCAGGACCTGCGCCAGGTGGAGTCGCTGCTCGCCCGGTACGACTCCGCCCGCGGCCGCGGCGCGCGCCGCGACATCCTCCAGGTGGAGCAGGAGCTGCGCGGCTACGTGAACGCCGAGCTGAACGAGTCGCACCGCGAGCTGGCCCAGGACAAGCAGGAGGCCCGCTCCAGCGCCCGCGAGGTGCGCCACGACGGCTACCGCTCCGACGACCGCAAGGACCACCGCGACGACGTGCGCGACGTCCGCCAGGAGTCCCGCGCGCTCCAGCAGACGCGCTCCATCGCCCAGGAGCTCAACGGCCTCTACGGCCGGCTGGACAGCGGGAGCATCACGCGCAAGCGCATGCTCATCGCCGACCTGGTGCAGCTCGCCCGCGCGGAGACCGCGCAGAACCGCCAGGAGATGCGCGAGGACCGCCGCGAGGCCCGCGAGGACAAGGGCTGGCACTGAGGCCGGAGGCGCGCGGGGGACACGCCCGCGCGCCCGTCACGCGTCCCCGGCGGCCGTGAAGCCCTCCAGCCGCGCGATGCCCAGCTTCTTCATCCGGCTCTGGAGCGTGGACGGCTTGAGCCCCAGCAGCGCCGCCGCGCCGCCCTCGCCGTAGACGCGGCCCCGGGTGAGCGTGAGCACCCGCAGGATGTGCTCGCGCTGCACCGCCGCCAGCGTGGGCACCTTCACCCCGGCCTTCATCGGCTCCGGGGGCTCCTCCACCGTCGCGGACACGGCCAGCGCGTGCCCCCCCGGCAGGTCGAAGGACTGCGCCGTCAGCTCCTGGCCGCGCGTGAGGATGGTGGCGCGCTCCAGCGCGTTCGCCAGCTCGCGCAGGTTGCCCGGCCAGTCGTACGCCGCCAGCCGCGCCAGCCCGGACGCCGACACCCGCATGCCCCGCCGACCCGTGCGCTTCGCCTGCTCCTCCAGGAGGAACACGGTGAGCTGCGGCAGGTCCTCGCGCCGCTCGCGCAGGGGCGGCAGCCGCAGGGGGAAGACGCTCAGCCGGTAGAAGAGGTCCTCGCGGAAGCGCTTCTGCGCGATGGCCTGGTGCAGGTCCACGTGCGTCGCCGCGAGGATGCGCACGTCCGCCCGCACCGTCTTGTCGCTGCCCACCGGCTCGAAGGCCTTCTCCTGGAGCGCGCGGAGCAGCTTCGCCTGCAGCTCCACCGGCAGCTCGCCAATCTCATCCAGGAGCAGCGTGCCCCCGTGCGCCATCTGGAAGCGGCCCGCGCGGTCGCGGTTCGCGCCGGTGAAGGCCCCCTTCACGTGGCCGAACAGCTCGCTCTCCAGGAGGCCCGCGGGGATCGCCGCGCAGTTGAGCGACACGAAGGGCTGATCCGCCCGCGCGCTCCAGCGGTGGATGGCCCGCGCCAGCCGCTCCTTGCCCGTGCCCGTCTCGCCCGTGATCAGGACGGGCGTGTCCGTCTCCGCCACCTGCCGCGCGCGGCGGGCCAGGTCCCGCATCACCGGGCTCAGGGACGTCTCCAGGATGCCCTCCGAGTCCCCGCCCAGCTGCGACTCCAGCAGCTTCGCGTGCTCGTGGTCCTGGCGGTGCAGCCGCTCCATCACCGCGCGCTGCTCCGCGCCCTGGAGCGCCGTCGCCAGCATCTGCCCGTACACCTCCACCAGGTCCACCACCGGCTGGGCGTACGTCTCACACTGCGCGCGGTCCAGGGTCAGCACGCCGTAGCAGCGCTCCCCCGCGCACAGCGGCACCACCATGCACGCGTGCCCCGCAGGGAGGTCCAGCACCCCGTCGAACGGATCTCCATCCCCGTGCGAGTGGTCCTCCTCCGTGAAGGCCCGCGCGCGCCGCGTCTCCAGCGCCTGCTTCAGCGACGGGAAGTCCGACAGCCGCAGCGAGTGCTTGCGCACCGCCTGGTTGGCGAGCGGTCCGCGCGCCGCCACCGCCTCCAGCCGCCCCTCCTTCAGGAGGAACAGCGTGGCCAGGTCGAAGGGGACCACGCGCGACACCCAGTCCAGTCCCCGACGGAGCAGCTCTCCCACCCCCTCTTCCGTGGTTGCCAGCTCGACCAGCTCCCGAGCATCCTGCGTCACTTCCGGGTGGCGCCCCATCAGTTCATCCGGCATGTGTTACCGATAATAGCGGCCCACCGAAATTGCAGTGGCGAAAGGCACCGGGATTTCGTTATGCACCCACCCGGCGTCACCGTCCCGCCGGTGCGAACCTCAGGAGGAGCCGTAACCTCCTGGAATCACAGCAGCTGAAGCACTGGCACGATGGCTGCTTTATCCCGTAGCAACTCACAACCTCTGGGGTGGACCACGGTGGCCCGCCCCCCATCCCCAAGGAGTCGAATCCCATGCTGACCGTTGGCGACAAGCTTCCTCAGTTCAACCTGAAGGCCGTCGTGAGCCTGGAGAAGGGCAAGGAGTTCAAGGACATCAGCAACGCGGACCAGAAGGGCAAGTGGACGGTCCTCTTCGCGTGGCCGAAGGACTTCACCTTCATCTGCCCGACCGAGATCGCGGAGTTCGGCAAGCTGAACAAGGACTTCAGCGACCGCAACGCGCAGGTGCTGGGGCTGTCCACCGACAGCGAGTTCGTGCACCACGCGTGGCGCACGCACCACCCGGACCTGAAGAACCTGCCCTTCCCCATGCTGGCGGACATCAAGCGCGAGCTGACCTCCGCGCTGGGCATCCTGCACAAGGAGGAGGGCGTGGCCCTGCGCGCCACGTTCATCGTGGACCCGGAGGGCATCATCCGCCACGTGTCCGTGAACGACCTGTCCGTGGGCCGCAACGTCAAGGAGCTGGTGCGCACGCTGGACGCGTTCCAGACGGACGAGCTGTGCCCCTGCAACTGGCAGAAGGGTGAGGAGACGCTCACCCAGAAGATGCAGAAGGCGGGGTAAGCGCGCATGGCTTCGCTCGAAGTCGTCCGCAGCGAGCTCGCGGACGCCCACAAGGACACCCGCCTCAACCTCTCCTCGGTCCTGGAGAGCACGAACCTCACCCCCGAGCAGACCTGGGGTGTGGCCGTCGCGTGCGCCTTCGCCGCCCGGAACGAGCGGCTGAAGGAGGCCATGCTCAACGAGGCGAAGCAGGCACTGGGTGACAAGGCCGGGCCGGTCATCGAGGACGCGCGTGCGGCGGCCTCGCTGATGGCGATGAACAACGTCTTCTACCGCTTCCGTCACATGGTCGGGAAGGAGTCCTACGCGACCAAGCGGGCCGGGCTGCGGATGAACCGGCTGGCGCAGGTGCTGACCAACAAGGTGGACTTCGAGCTGGTCTGCCTCGCGGTCAGCGCCATCAACGGCTGCGAGATGTGCATCCAGTCGCATGAGAAGGTCGTGCTGGAAGGCGGCCTGAGCGAGGACCACGTGAACGATGCGGTCCGCATCGCGAGCGTCATCCACGCGGCGGCGGTTGGACTGGAGTCCTAGTCCCCTCGTCGTTATCTCCCTGCTGTGAGCGGCGCCCTCCGGTGGAAGACACCGGGGGGCGCTGTCTTTTCCCTCGACGTCCCACCCCTCACCCGAAAGGAACGTGTCCGTCATGGCCCTCTACAAGAGCCCGAGTCCCCTCTCCGAGCAGGCCCGCACCGCCATCGCCGCCACCCTCAACGAGCGGCTCGCGGATGGGTTGGACCTGCACTCGCAGATCAAGGTCGCCCACTGGAACATCAAGGGCCCGCAGTTCGCCGCGCTGCACCCGCTGTTCGAGACCTTCGCGGTGAGCCTGGCCAACCACAACGACTCCATCGCGGAGCGCGCGGTGACGCTGGGCGGGCGCGCGTATGGCACCAGCCGCCACGTGGGCAAGCACAGCCACCTGCCGGACTACCCGCAGGAGACCTCGCGCGACCTGGAGCACGTGAAGCTGCTGGCCGAGCGCATCGAGGTGTACCTCAACGGCCTGCGGGAGAGCCGCGCGGCGGTGGAGGGCCTCAAGGACACGGACACGGTGGACCTCTTCACCGGCATCATCACCGAGTTCGAGAAGCACGCCTGGTTCCTGCGCGCCTCCCTCGAAGGCTGAGGCGGGGGCTGCACCGAAGCAGGGGGCGCGCTAGCTTGCGCGGTGTGAGCGACAGCGTCCCCCTGCATGCGTTTCGCACCGTGCCCCGCACGGGCGTCATCTTCGTCACCGCCGAGGCCTCGCGCCGCGGCTACCGCCCCGGCGACCCGGACTGGTGCAACCTGGGCCAGGGTCAGCCGGAGACGGGCGAGCTGCCCGGCGCCCCGCCGCGCGTGGGCTCGGTGACGGTGGACATGGCGGACCAGGAGTACGCGCCCGTCGCGGGCCTCTGGGAGGTGCGGGAGGCCATCGCGGGGCTCTACAACCGGCTCTACCGCAAGGGGCTGCCCAGCCAGTACGGCGCGGAGAACGTCTGCCTGTCCGGCGGCGGCCGCGCGGCCCTCACCCGCGCCGCGGCGAGCCTGGGCCAGGTGAACCTGGGCCACTTCCTGCCGGACTACACCGCGTACGAGGAGCTGCTGGACGTCTTCAAGGCGTTCACCGCCATCCCCATCCTGCTGGAGGGCGAGCGCGGCTACGCCTTCACGCACGACGACCTGCGCCGGGAGATCCAGGGCCGCGGGCTGTCCGCGCTGCTCTTCTCCAACCCGTGCAACCCCACCGGCAAGCTGGTGCAGGGGGACGAGCTGGCGCGGTGGGTGGGCGTGGCGCGCGAGCTGGAGTGCTCGCTGCTCATCGACGAGTTCTATTCGCACTACGTCTGGACGGGCCGGCCGGGCGTGCTGCCGGTGGAGAGCGCCGCCCGGTACGTGGAGGACGTGAACCGCGACCCGGTGGTGCTCTTCGACGGGCTCACCAAGAACTGGCGCTACCCGGGCTGGCGCATGACGTGGACGGTGGGGCCCAGGCAGGTCATCGACACGGTCTCCAGCGCGGGCAGCTTCCTGGACGGCGGCGGCAGCCGGCCCCTCCAGCGCGCGGCGATCCCGCTGCTCCAGGAGGACACGGTGGTGGCGGAGACGCGCGCCATCCACCACGCGTTCCGGGAGAAGCGGGACCGGTTCCACTCGCGGCTGGAGCGGCTGGGCATCCGCACGGACCGGGCGCCGGACGGGACGTTCTACGTCTGGGGCAACCTGTCCGGGCTGCCCGCGCCCCTCAACGACGGCATGGCCTTCTTCCGCGCCGCGCTGGAGCACCAGATCATCAC
>JAFADT010000739.1 GCA_023424585.1 Pseudomonadota bacterium | reverse complement strand
GCCCAGCACCAGCACGCGAGAGAAGAAATTCAAGGTCAGTCCTCCAGGGAAGCGAAGTGGGGAATGCCCGAACTATCACAGTGCCGCTTCGGTGGCGCGCAACAATGCGTCGGCGCTCACGGGGGCGCCGGTGGCGTGGCGCATCCATTCGTCCGGCGTGACGGAGCCGAAGGTGGCCATGCGCTCGAACTCCGCGCCCAGCGGGCCGTGCTGCTTCAGGTGCTCTTCAATCTGGAACGCGATGAGGTGCCCGAGCGGGTAGTCCGGCAGGTACAGCGGGTAGCTGATCATGTGGCTGTAGATGCCCAACAGCGGGCTGTCCTTCCGCCCCAGCACCGGCACGTAGTAGCGGTTCCACACGTCGCGCGACACGCCGGCCACCGCCTCGCGCAGCTGGGCGGGCGTGGCGTCCGGGTGTTCGTACATCCAGTGCCACGTGGCCATGTCCACCAGCGCCACGCCGGCGATCTCCCACGCCTGCCAGAAGTCGTTGAGCACGCGCTCGCGCTCGCTGGCCGCGTCCGGCTGCCCCAGGCCCAGCAGCTCCAGGTCGCGCGCCTGGAAGACGAAGGCCAGGGCCTCCGTGAAGGCGTTGTTGGGGACACCGGACAGGAGCGTGTGGTCCACCTGGTACAGGCTGAAGACCTGCTCCACGTTGTGCCCCAGCTCGTGCACCGCGATGTTGTAGCCCTTGTAGTCCATGCCCCCCTGCTCCACGCGCGTGCGCAGGCGGGGGAAGTCGCCGCGGCGCAGCGCCTGCTGGGCGTGGCCTGCGCCCCGGGACGCGTCCACACGGATGTACGACGCGAGCACGTCCGCCTTCTCCCGTGTGAAGCCCATGCCCTGGAGGATGCGGGGGATGTCGCGCGCGAAGGCCTCCGCCGTGGGGTAGCGCTTGCGCGTCAGCGCGTCCAGCTGCGCCTCCGGCACCTTCGAGCCCGGGCGGAAGCCGGGGTACCACAGGTCCTGCGGCTCCAGCGGGCGGCCCAGGCGCGTCTCCATCAGCTTCGCCACGCGCGGCACCAGCGGGGACTCCAGGAGCTGGGTGAGCAGCGCGCGCACGCGCTCCTCCGGCAGGCCGCGATCCAGCTCGAAGGCGCGGGCGATGCGCGTGGGCGCCACCGGCGAGTACGGGTCCACCTTCCGCGACGCCTGGAACGTGGCGAGCAGCCGCGCGTAGCGCGTGTCCGGCTCCGGCGCGGCGTCCGCCTTCGCTGCGCGCCGGGGCGCGTTCGCCTCCACCGTCTCCGGCGGCGCCACGGTGACCTTGTTGGTGAAGGGGTCCCAGTCCACGCGCGGGTTGTCGATGACGGCGGCGGGAAGGGTCTGCGTGACGATGCGCTCCATCACCTGGACGATCATCCGCTGCTTCGCCAGCCCCCGCGGATCCGCGTAGTCCGCCTTCAGCTCGTCGCGCAGGTTCCAGTGGCTGATGAGCCGCAGCCCCTGGGGGAAGAGCCGCTCGCCCTTCGCGTCCACCAGGTGGTGCATCCAGATGTTGTACTCGGCGATGTAGAGGTTCGCGTCCGCGATGGCCTGCGACACCTTCTGCTCCACCGCCGCGGGCACGCGCCGGTTGAAGCGCGACGCGAGCTTCGCCTCCGCCCACTGGCGCCGCGTCCAGGACGGGCCCTCCTTCACACGCTCGGACAGGGTGGTGAGCGGGAAGTTGAGCAGGACGACGAAGCCCGGCTTCGCCTGGAACAGGTCCGAGGTGACGTTGGCGGACGGGTCATACGCCGCGAGCAGCGGCTCCACCGGCAGCAGCGGCCCCAGGTCCAGGTCCGTGAACCACTGGAGCTCCCGCCCCAGCTCGTTCATGTGGCCGTCGAACTGCTCGAACAGGCCCTCGAAGCGCGTGAACGTCGCGTCCAGTTGGGGGCCCGTGGGCAGGAACTGCTCGCGGGCGAAGGCCGCCAGGTCCCCGTCCTCCGGGCGCCACAGCGCGGCCACCTGCTCCACGCCCCGCGCGATGCGCGCGCGCTCCGCCTCCCCGTGCTGCTTCACCAGCGCCTGCTTGAGCGCGGCCAGGGACTCCTTCGTCACGGGCGCGGACGGCGCGGACGCGGCGGCCGTCGGCGCGGGGGCCGTGGACGGAGAGGTCGTGGCACACCCCAGGGCGGCCACGAGGGGGAGGAAGCGCAGGCGGGAGGGGGACATGCGGGCTCCGGAAAAGACAGAAGGCCCGACCCGGGAGAGAGTCGGACCTTCTTGGGTGAATCAGGAAACGGTCAGGCTCAGACCGCGCGAACGTTCTGCGCCTGCAGGCCCTTGGGGCCCTTGGTGACTTCGAACTCCACCTTCTGGCCCTCGGCCAGCGTGCGGAAGCCGTCCATGTTGATGGCGGTGTGGTGGCAGAACACGTCCTCGCCACCGCCGTCCTGGGTGATGAAGCCGAAGCCCTTCGCGTCGTTGAACCACTTCACGGTTCCAGTTGCCATTGCCTTGTTCTTCTTTCATCGCGGACAGGAAGAGTCGCCGTCCGGTCCTACAGAGTTCGACCCTACAAGACGGGAACCAGCCTAAGCGCCCGTCCGTGCGGAAGTCCACTCCCTGGATGCGTCACCAGCCACACTTCTGACCCTTGTTCTGCGCCTGGAGCCAGCGGCGCAGCGGGGCGAAGTACTCCAGCATGGGGGTGGCATCCATCTGGCGGCTGCCCGTCATGGCGGCCAGCGCGTCCGGCCACGGCTTGCTGGCGCCCAGCTCCAGCATGGCCTGCAGGCGCTGGCCGGCGGCCTTGTTGCCGTAGATGGAGCACTCGTTGAGGGGGCCCTTGATGCCGGCGGCCTCACACAGCGCCTTGTGGAACTGGAACTGGAGGATCCGCGCGAGGAAGTAGCGCGTGTACGGCACGTTCGCCGGCACGTGGTACTTGGCGCCCGCGTCGAAGTCCTGCTCCGTGCGGGCCACCGGCGGGGCGATGCCCTGGTACTTCGTGCGCAGCGCCCACCAGCTCTTGTTGTAGTCCGCCGGCTTCACCTTCCCGCTGAACACGTCCCAGCGCCACTGATCCACCAGCAGGCCGAAGGGCAGGAAGGCCACCTTCTCCAGCGCGTCCTTCAGCTGGAGGTTGATGACGTTCTTCTCGTTCTTCTCCACCGCGCCCAGCAGGCCCAGCTGCTGGAGGTAGGCCGGGGTGATGGAGAGCGTGAGCGCGTCGCCAATGGCCTCGTGGAAGCCGTCGTTGGCGCCGGCCTGATAGAGGACGGGGAGCTTGTAGTAGTACGTGTAGTAGTAGTCGTGGCCCAGCTCGTGGTGGATGGTGACCAGGTCCTCCTCGGTGGGCTTGATGCACATCTTGATGCGCAGGTCGTTGTCGTAGGTCACGTCCCAGGCGGACGCGTGGCAGACGACGTCCCGGTCGCGGGGCTTGGTGAACTGCGAGCGCTCCCAGAAGGACTCGGGCAGCGACTTGAGGCCCAGCGAGGTGAAGAACTTCTCGCCCAGCTTGACCATCTTCTGCGCGTCATAGCCCTGCTTCACCAGGGCGCTGTCCACGTCCAGGCTGGCCTGACCGGGGAACGGCTCCACCAGCGGATAGATGTTGTTCCACTCCTGCGCCCACATGTTGCCCAGCAGGTGCGCGGGGATGGGCTTGCCGGCGGGCACGACGGCCGCGCCGTACTGCTTCGCGAGCCGGCCGCGCACATAGCAGTGCAGCTCGTCGTACATGGGCTTGACCTGGGCCCAGAGCCGCTGCGCGTCCTTCTCGAACGCCTCCGGAGGCATGTCGTAGGCCGACCGCCACAGCGTGCCCAGGTCGTTGAAGCCGATGTCCTTGGCGCCCGCGTTGGAGAGGTCCACCAGCTGCGTGTAGAGCGGGCGCATAGGGCGGCTGATCGCGTGCCAGCCCGTCCAGGCGTCCAGCAGCTCATCCGCGTTGCGGCTCTCCGCCATCACGTCGGACAGCTCCTCCAGGTCGCGGCACTTCCCCTTGCCGTCCTTGCCGCAGTACTTGCCCTTGCCGTAGAGGCCCTCCAGCTTCGCGGCGGTGGCGGCCAGCGCCGCGCGCTGCGTGGGGTTGGACGGGGCGGGCAGCGTCTGGGACACGCGCAGCAGGTGCAGCATGCGCGCGGTGTCCGCGTCCAGCTTCAGCCCGTCGAAGCGGCGCGAGTCCTTGATGGCGCTGTTGACGTAGGCCATCACCTCTTCGTTGACGGAGGCGGCGTTCCGCTCGGTGTCGTCGGTGATGTACGTGCTCTTGATCCACTCGGCGGTGGCCTGGCGGGTCCAGAGCTGCTTCAGGTCCGCGTTGAGCTTGTCGACGAACTGCTTCGCCTCCGCGGGCGTGGCCTTCGCGGCCGGAGCAGGCGTCGACTGCGCGCTGGCGGCCGGCGCCGCGAGCGACAGGGCGGCCAGTGCCGCGCGAATGAAGGACGGGGGAGTGCGGGTCATGGACGCGGACACTATGGGAAGTGCCCTGCCCTCGCACCCGCGAAGTCACCAGGCCCGCGTGCCCTGCGCTCGGGGTGAACACCGCGCGCCCGCCTCCCGACGCAGTGCGAAAACAGCACCGCCACCACCACGGCCTGTGCCCTGGGGGTCCACGGGTTGAGCGACCGGGACATGGAGCGACGCGGCGTCGCTCCGACCCGAGACGCTGAGCGCCACGGGGCCGTTGCGATATGACGAGCGGATGCGTCGCGCCCTCCCCGCCCTCCTCTTCTCGCTGTGCCTCGCCTGTGGTTCGACGAACGAGGCTCCGCCCAACCCCGGTGGCGAAGCGTGTGCGCAGTACTCCTTCCCGCTGTCGGACACGTCATCGTCCAGTCACGTGAGCTCGTGCGGCAGCACGGCGTGCGGCAACGGAGAGAACCCGCCCAACTCCGGCATGCACTGCCCCACGTGGCTGTCGTGCCGCAGCTACACCACGGAGCAGCCGCGCTGCTCGTGGATCCACAACCTGGAGCACGGCCACGCCGTGTTCCTCTACAACTGCCCCGAGGGCTGCCCCGACGACGTCGCGAAGCTGGAGGCCGCGATGGGCCAGGCCGCGGCGGGCAGCAACGGCGTGCGCCGCGCGCTCGTCGCTCCGGACCCGCAGCTGCCCAAGCGCTTCGCCGCGCTGCTGTGGCGCCGCACGTACCTGATGGACTCCGTGGATCCCGAGGCCTTGAGCTGTCTGCTCGCGTTGCAGGACGTGGATGCCAACGAACCGGGCTTGAGCTGCCCTCCATGAAACAACTGCGATCACGGAATAAATGGCATACATGCGCGGACTCCGCGCCGCCAGCGTGTCTCGTTTCGCCAAAATTTTGCTCGCACTGCGTCACGGTCTCTTAATGAGACACGCGCCGCCCTTGTTTGAGCCGCCTGCGTTTCCCCGGGCGGACCTGAAATCTCCCCCCTTGTCGGGGGCGGCGCGTCGACATGACCGAAACCGTCGACGCCCCCGTGTCCCCTCGGGGTCTGGCTCCTCGAACCATCGCTGATGCCTTCGAGGTCCAGGCCGCGCTTCGTCCCCAGGCTGTCGCCGTCAGCTGTGACGGAGAGCACCTCACGTACGCGGAGCTGGATGCGCGGGCGAACCGGCTCGCGGGCTGGTTGAAGGCGCGAGGCGTGGGCCGCGAACACCCCCAGGTCGGCGTGTGTCTGCCGCGCTCCATCGACCTCGTCGTCACGCTGGTGGGCATCCTCAAGGCCGGCGGCGCGTACGTCCCGCTGGATCCGGAGTACCCGTCGGAGCGGCTCGCCTTCATGGCCACGGACTCGTGCGTGCGGATCATCGTCACGCGCGCCGGCCTGGAGTCGCGGCTGCCGTCCGGCGACTGGCACACGCTCCGCGTGGATGCGGACGCGCAGGCGGTGGCGGTGTTCAGCGATGGCCCCGTCGCGCGCGACGCCGTGGAGGAGGACCTCGCCTATGTCATCTTCACGTCCGGCTCCACGGGGCGGCCCAAGGGCGTGTGCGTCCCCCACCGGGGCGTGCTGCGGATGGTGCTCGATCCGGGCTACGCGCACCTGGGCCCGGACGAGGTGCTGTTGCAGCTGTCTCCGGTGGCCTTCGACGCGTCCACGTTCGAGCTCTGGGGCGCGCTGCTCAACGGGGGGCGGCTGGCGGTGTTCTCGCCTGGGGCCTCGGCGCTGGACGAGCTGGGGGACTTCCTGCGTGCGGAGCGTGTGACGACGGCGTTCCTCACCGCCGGCCTGTTCAACACGATGGTGGACCGGGGCCTGCCGGGCACGGAGGCGCTGCGACAGCTCCTCACGGGCGGCGAGGTGATGTCGCTGCCCCACGCGCGCCGGGCGCTGGAGCTGCTGCCCCGAGGGCACATCGTCAACTGCTACGGCCCCACGGAGAACTCCGCCTTCACGAGCTGCCAGCCCCTGCGCGCGCCGCTCGGCTCCGGGCCCGTGCCCATCGGCCACGCCGTCTCTGGCACTCGGATGTACGTGCTGGACACGCAGGGCCGCGAGCTCCCGGTGGGCGCCGTGGGGGAGCTGTACACGGGGGGCAGCGGCGTCGCGTGGGGTTACTGGTCGCGTCCGGAGCTGACCGCCGAGCGGTTCCTGCCGGATCCCTTCAGCGCCGAACCCGGCGCGCGCATGTACCGCACGGGGGACCTGGTGCGGCGGCTCGAGGACGGCGCGGTGGACTTCGTGGGACGCGGCGACCAGCAGGTCAAGGTGCGCGGCTTTCGCATCGAGCCCGGTGAAGTCGAAGCGGCGCTGCGCCTGCACGCCTCCGTGAAGGAGGCCGTGGTGATGGTGCGCGAGGACGTGCCAGGAGACCGGCGGCTCGTGGGGTATGTGACGGCGTCCGTCCCCCTGACGGCGCCGGTGCTGCGAGCCCACCTGAAGGGCCTGTTGCCCGCGCACATGCTGCCTTCGGCCATCGTCGTGCTGGACGAGATGCCGCTCGCGCCCAGCGGCAAGGTGGAGCGCAAGGCCCTGCCGGATCCGCGCGAATCCGCAGGAGCCGGTGAGGACTTCGTCGCGCCAGAGACCGCGCTGGAGCAGGCCATCGCGCGGGTCTGGGCGGAGGTGCTCCGCATGGACGCGGTCAGCGCCACGGCGAACTTCTTCGAGCTGGGCGGGCAATCCCTCCTGGCCACGCAGGCCATGGGCCGGCTGAGCGACGTGCTCCAGCGACCCGTCGCGCTCCGCTCGCTGTTCGCCCATCCCGTCCTCCGGGACTTCGCCGCCGCGCTGGAGACCGCCGCGCCGGCGGCCGATCGCGCGGAGGCGCCCATCCCCCCGTGCACGGACTCCGCACGGGAGCAGCTGTCGTTCGCGCAGCAGCGGCTGTGGTTCCTGGATCAGTGGATGCCGGGCTCCGCGCTGTACTCGCTGCCGTTCGCGTTCCGGCTGGAGGGGCCTCTGGGCCCCGAGGCGCTGGAACGAGCGCTCCAGGTCGTGGTGGACCGGCACGAAGCCCTGCGCACCACCTTCCCGGGGGAAGGCGCCGCCCTCCAGCACGTCGCCCCGCACCTGCCCGTGACGCTGGAGCGCGCGGAGGCCAGCTCCAAGGCGGAGACGCTCGCGTGCATGCAGCGTGAAGCGGAGCGCCCGTTCGACCTGGCCCGGGGCCCGTTGTTCCGCGCGCTGCTCATCCGAGAGGCGGAGCGGCGCCACGTGCTGGTGCTCAACCTGCACCACATCGTGTCCGACGGCTGGTCCTTCGGTGTGCTGTATCAGGAGCTGTCCCTGGCGTACCGCGCCGCGGAGCTGGCGCCCCTGCCCCTCCAGTACCCCGACTACGCGGCGTGGCAGCGCCAGTGGCTCCAGGGCGACGTGCTCCAGCGGGAGCTGGGCTTCTGGGAGCGTCAGCTCGCGGGGGTGTCGCACGTGCTGGAGCTGCCCACGGACCGGCCCCGTCCCGCCGCGCAGCGCTTCGAGGGCGCCGTGCATCGCTTCACGGTTCCCGCCCCGCTCCACCGTGCGCTGGAGGGACTGGCCCGACGTGAAGGGGCCACGTTGTTCATGGCCCTGCTCACGGGGTTCCAGGTGCTGCTGTCGCGCTACAGCGGACAACGGGACTTCGTGGTGGGCACGCCCATCGCGAACCGTACGCGCAAGGAGCTGGAGGGGCTCATCGGCTTCTTCGTCAACACGCTGCCCATCCGGGCCCGCTTCGACGGGGACCCATCGTTCGTCCAGCTGCTCGCCCAGGTGCGCGACCACGCGCTGGGGGCGTATGCGCATCAGCACCTGCCCTTCGAGAAGCTGGTCGACGCGCTCCAGGTCGAACGCGATGCGAGCCGGACGCCCCTCATCCAGGTGCTGTTCGCGCTACAGAACGCGCCCGCGTCGCGGCTCGAGTTCCCGGACATCACCGTCACCCCGCTGACGCTGGACACGAACACGTCCAAGTTCGACCTGTTCCTCGCGCTGGAGGAAGCCGGTGGGGCGCTCGCGGGCACGATCGAGTACGCCACGGCGCTGTTCGA
>JAFADT010000736.1 GCA_023424585.1 Pseudomonadota bacterium | reverse complement strand
CGCGCCGGTCCGCGGGGGCGAGCGACGCGGCCTCGCCCACCGCCTCCAGGATGTCCGTGACCCGCGCCACCAGCTCCGCGCCGGGCGTCTCCGGCACGGTGGGCGCCGCGGGCGTGGGAGGAAAGAGCGCGTCGAAGGAGGCCTCCACGGCCACGCCCGTCCCGGGCGCGCGGCCCGCCGCCACCGCCTCCAGCGCGTCCAGGTGCGGGGCCAGGGCCTCCAGGGCCTCCAGCGAGGCCGGCACGTCGCGCGGCAGTAGCGTGCGCCAGGGCGTGTCGAACTCCGTGCGCGCCCAGCGGATCTCCTCGTCGGACAGCGGGTGGTAGAAGGCGCGGCCGCCAGCGGCCCGCTGCTCCAGCACCAGGGACTTGAGGTCCGGGTTCTCCTCCCCCAGCGAGATGAAGCTCAGCGCGATGTCCAGGGCCCCCATGGGCGCGCGGGTGCGGCGGATGAGGTCCAGGTCCACGCGGTCCTCGCCGTCGGTGATCAGCACCACCGTGGCGCGCGCGAGGTACGGGTCGCGCCCCTGCGCGGCGCGGATGGAGTCGAACGCGGACAGCAGGGCGAGCGAGATGTCCGTCTGCCCTTCCGCGGGGGAGTCGCGGAAGAGCTTCTCGATCTGCCGGGTCGCCTCCGCGGCGGTGTCCACGCGCGCGAGCTCCGTGGGCACGTCGTTGAAGAAGCTGAAGTAGAGCGGGTCGAAGCTCTCCCCGCGCCGCGCCTTCACGCGCAGGTTGTTCAGCTCCGCGATGATCAGCGCGTCCCGGAAGCGCGCCCGCGCGCCGTGCATGGAGCCGGAGGCGTCGCAGACATAGACGCGCACGGCGGTGCGCTTCACCTTGCGCGGCTTGGGAGGCGGCGCGTCGTCCAGGTATGTGCGCACGAGCTGCCGGTGTCCCGCGAGGTCCTGGACGATGCGCCGCGGATCCGTGATGACGAAGTGGTGGACCTCGTCCAGGCTCCCCGTCGTGGCGAAGGACATCGTCTGCGTCGGATAGGGCACCTGGCGCGGCACGGCCCGCGCGGCGGCGGTGTCCTTCTCGACGATCTCCTCCGACAGCGCGTCCTCCACGTCGAAGAAGCGCGCGCACCCCGCCGCCAGGTCGAACGTGGCCAGCTGCTCCGGCTTCAGGGAGAACGCCAGGTCCGCGAGCTGCTCGTCCGGCGCGGCCTCGGCCTCGCGCCCGGACTCCGCCTCGGCATCCGCCTCCCCCAGCCAGTCGAGCCGCGCGCCCGCCTCCGCCTCCTCCACCATCCGCGCCAGCCGGCGCTCCGGCGGCAGCAGCGGCGTCAGCGCGCGCCGCGCCGCCGAGGCCAGCTCCGAGTCCCCCGCCTCGATGGCGCGCTCGTAGAGCCCCTGCAACGTCCGGTAGGCCCCTCGGGGGTCCTTCTGCGCGGTCTCCCGCACGCCGCGCACCAGCGCCTCCAGGGAGCGCGTGGGCGGCACCTCGCGCACCCGCTCGCGCGCCTCCGCCACGTCGGTGCGCAGCGCCATGCTCCGCGCGCGGTCCGCGTCCGACGTGCCCAGGCGCAGCAGCAGCTCGTGGGCCAGGTCCAGGTCGCGCCGCTTCTGCACCAGGTCGACGACGTTTTCCCGCGCCCGGGCGGCCAGCAGCTCCGCGACGGCCAGGCGCGCGTTGGCCGGCGGCCGCTCGCGGGTCGTCGCCGGGCGCTCGAAGATCTCGAACGGCGCGTCGTCACCGCCCTGCGCGTCCAGCGGCCGGCTGAAGAGGTCCGCCACCTTCACCGCGCGGGCCAGCCGCACGAAGCCCCGGTCCAGCGCGGTCAGGGCCCCCGAGGGCATCTCCCCGGCGCGGTGCGCCTTCTCCACGAGGCGGAGGCACTCCTCGTACTCCTCCAGGGCCTGGTTCGCGCGCGCCGCGAGCCCCTGCGCGAGCGCCCCCGCCCTGCCCCGCTGGGTGCCCAGCGCGAGCAGCAGCCGGGCATCCGCGGCGGTGTGGACGCCCACGCGGTCCAGCTCGCGGTCGAGCGCCACGAGCACCGGCAGGGCCAGGTCCTCCGGTCCCTTCAGCTTGCGGCCAAAGGGCCAGGACCACGCGCCGCCGCGGGCCACCGCGGGCTGGCGGAGCGCATCCAGGCGCTGCCGCAGGGGAGTGAGCCGACGCGCCAGCACGTCTCAGCGCCGCCTTCCGTGCGAGCCCCGGCCCCTCACTGCTCGGTCCGCCGCTCCAGCACCTGCCGGCTGAAGTGCCCGAAGTCCTCGTCGATGCCGCGAAGCTGGGCGGACAGCTTCCGCGCGCGCTCTCCCAGCTCGCCCGGCAGCGCCTCCAGCATGCCCAGCGTGGCCTTGAGCCGCACCAGCTCGCCCTCCTTGAGGGTGAGCTGGGGGAAGCGGCTGCGCACCAGCCGCTCGAAGGTGCGCTCCGCTTCGGCGCGGCCGTGGAGCGCCTCGGGCGCGGGCAGCGCGGTCAGCAGCTGGGTGAGCCAGCTGCGCAGGTACTTGATGCGCGACAGGAGGAAGGACAGCTCCGCCTCGGCCACCGCCGCGCGCACCGTGTCGGAGAGGAACGAGGACGCGGTCGGGGGACGCGCCGCCATCAACTGGCCGTCCAGGCCCACGAGCGCGGACAGCTCACCGTCGGGGGCCTGCGCGGACAGCTCGCCCCGGTAGTAGGTGTACGCGTCGCCGTTGAGCACGGCGCTGGGCGCCGGAGGCGGGCTGGCCACCTCGCGCGACAGCACGCGGGCGTGCTCCCGGAGGCGGTTCTCCATCAGGTCCCGGCACTCGGCGAGCACCGGCTCCGCCGTCACGCCCTCGCGCCGCAGGTTCTCCGCCACCGCCTGCACCGCGCGGCCGTACTGCTCGATGCGCTCGAACGGGGTCGCCCCCAGCACCTCGCGCGCGTACGCCAGGCTCAGCGGCCGGAGCAGCTCCTGCTTCAACCCCGCCTGCGAGGGGTCCAGCGCCGTCAGCGCGTTCTCCAGCTGGGTGAGGCGCCGCGAGTCCGCGGACAGCGCGTCCAGCGGATCCTTGCGGCCCCGCGGCGACTGCGCGGGGAACGCCGCGGAGACCCGGCGCCGGAGCGCGGCCACCACCCGGCGGCGCGTGTCCCGGTCCGCGTCGCGCAGCCGCTCCTGGAGGGCTGGCACCGCCTCGCCGAGCATCGCCGCCAGCGAGCCCATCACACCCAGCTCCTCCTCCAGGTTCTCCGCGAGGCCGACGAGCCACTCCATCTTCACGCTGTCCTCGAACGCGAGCCCCTCCGCCGCGGACGCGCTCAGCTCCAGCGCCTGCGCGAGGAAGCGCGCGGCCGCCTCGCACAGCGCGGGGTAGCCCGGCCGCAGCTCCGGCACGGCCCGGCTCAGCTCCAGGACGTCACGGATGGCGA
>JAFADT010000652.1 GCA_023424585.1 Pseudomonadota bacterium | reverse complement strand
GCGCAGGGCACCCCGGAGGGCAGGCAGCGCGCGGCGGCCTTCAGCGTGCGCGCGTCCGGCGTCTTCGAGCGCTACCTGCCGCAGGTGAAGGACGGCTACACGGCGGCGGTGCTGCTGGCGGAGGGCGCCGCGGAGGGCAGCGTGGCGGACACCCTGCGCGCCCGCGTGCGCGAGGCGCTCAAGTCCGCGCCGGACGGCACCGCGTGGCTGCCGGTGGAGCCGGACACGGCGCGCGCGGACGGGGAGGTGCCCTCGGAGGCGGAGGCCACAGCGATGGCGGTGCTCGCCCTCCAGGGCGATGCGAAGGCGCCGCTCGCGGACCTGGGCGCCTGGCTGCTCGCGCACTACACGCCGGGCCTGGGCTGGGGGGACGGGCAGGCCAACCGCGTGGGGTTGCGCGCGGCGCTGGTCCTCTTCAAGGACCCGCTGCCGCCCCAGGTGCGCGTGACGGTGGCGCGCGACGGGCAGGTCGTCACGGAGGGCACCTACGACACGAAGGCGCTGCGCGAGGTGCTGGCCCTGGAGGCCGCCGCGCCGGGCTCGGCGGGGACGCACGCGTGGACCGTGCGCGCGGAGCCCGCGGTGCCGGGGCTGGGCTTCTCGCTGGCGCTGTCCGCGGCGGTGCCGTGGAAGAGCGAGGCCCGGGGGGGCCTGCAACTGGCCGTGACGGGGCCGAAGGAGGCGCGCGTGGGACAGCTGACGAACGTGCGGGTCCAGGTGGGGGCGCCCTCCTCGCTGCCGCTGCGCTTCCAGCAGGACCTGCCCGCGGGCGTGCAGGTGGACCCCGCGAGCCTGGCCGCGCTCGTGGACTCCGGCCAGGTGACCTCCTGGGATGTGAGGGATGGCGCGGTGTCCCTGGACCTTCCGCCCAGGGAGCAGGGTGCGCCGGTGCAGGTGGAGTTCCGCGTGCTGCCCACGCTCGCCGGGACGTTGCAGGCGGGCGCGGCGCGACTGGACGTGCCCGGCCGGCCGGACCTCACCGCGTCGCTGCCGCCCGCCACCTGGGCGGTGCGCTGAGGCCCTCCGGCGCCGTGGGGTCATTCCTCACTCACGGCGCCGGTGCAGGCCCCTTCCGTCCGGCCCGGGGGGCGGGTGGAATGCGCGCCGGGATCGCGGCAGGGGCCCGGCCGCCAGGCGCTTCAGGCCCGGTGCAATCGCGGCCCTCGTGCGTACACTGCTAGGCGCATGGCGGGCGCGGACCGCGCGTGATCGCGAGAGGAAACGGATGGAGCTTGAAGGCTCCGAACAGGAGGAGTTGACCCACGCCCTCCTGGGCGCGTTCACCTCGGTGGAGGAGCTCCACCGGATGGTCGAGGTGAAATGCGGCCGCAGCCTGGTGCCCCCCGTCGAACGGGAGGGGGCGGCGCGGGCCCGGGCGCTCGTGCGCACGGCGGAGGCGGAGGGGTGGACGGACGTGCTGGTGCGCGGCGCGCACGCGGCGGCGCCGGGCCATCCGCGCATCCGCCGGTTCCTGCAGGGCTACCTGTCCTCCGTGCAGCGCAGCGTGTCCGGCAGTGCCCTGGCGCGCATCGTCCAGCAGTCCAGGCTGGCCCTGTCGCCGGCGGCCTGGCGGGACCGGCTGACGACGCTGTCGCGGCGCGTGTGCCGCGTGGAGCTGGAGGGGGGCCGCGCGCTCGGCACGGGCTTCCTGGTGGCGCCGGACGTGGTGCTGACGAACTCGCACGTCATCGAGCACCGGCTGCTGGAGGCGCTGCGCGTGCGCTTCGACCTGAAGGTGCTGCCGGACCGCATCGCGGTGCACCCCGGCCGGGTGTACGCGGTGACGGCGTGCCTGGCGCAGAGCCCGCACAGCCCGGCGGACCTGATGCACCCGCGCCCGCGCGAGGCCACGCGCGACGAGCTGGACTACGCCTTCCTGCAGATCCAGGACGCCCCCGGCGAGGACCGGGTGGGGGACCGGCCGCGCGGGTTCATCCCGCTGGCCCCGCCGTCGCCCACGGCGTTCGAGCCCGGCGCGCTGGCGCTGGTGGTGCAGCACCCGAAGGGCCGGCCCATGCAGGTGGCGCTGGACACGTTCCAGGCGCTCAACCGCTCACACACGCGCGTCACGTACTGCACCAACACGCACCCGGGCTCGTCCGGGTCGCCGTGCTTCACGCCGGACCTGGAGCTGGTGGCGCTGCATCACAGCGGAGACCCGCGCCCCGGCCACGAGTCCGCCGAGGACGACGAGGGCATCCCCCTGGACACCATCCGCTCCAGCCTGTCCTCCAGCGTGCTGCGCCGCCTGGGCTGGGAGTGACGGGGGCGGGCCGCGCTCCTCCAGGACCTGTCCGGCCGTCGGGCCGGTGCGCGCGGCGCGCCGCCCACCGCGAGCCAGGAGGCGGAGGTGCTACACCCCTGTGCGGGGCCGCGGCGCCGCGCGCCTGGACGTGCATGCAAGCGCGGAGGAGGGGGCTGCTATCGTCCGCGCGCATGAGCCTTCCCGCTCGAAGCCCCATGGCCGCGAAGGTCCTGCGCCCCACGGGCGTGACGCTGGCGTGCGCCATGCTCTGGTTGCTGCCCGTGCTCGCGGGCGCGGCGCCGCGCTTCGGCCTCGCGGGCCTGTCCTCCAGCAACGAGGTGCGCCTGCGCACGTCCACCGCCCACCTGGAGACGGTGCTGCGCGTGGACCTGCTGCCCGACGCCCCGGAGGCGCCGCGCGAGGCGGGCGCGGAGACCACGCGGGTGACGGTGCTGGTGGATCCGCTGCTCGCGGCGGATGGCACGCAGGTGCCGGTGACGGTGCGCGTGGGCACGGAGGAAGGCGCGGCGGAGCAGCCCATCTCCGTGCGGCGGCCGGTGGTGGTGACGCTGTCCGCGGACCTGCCCGCCGCGGGTGACTACCACGGCCGCGTGGTGCTCCTGGGCGACGGCGCGCGGGAGGTCACCCCGCTCCTCGTGCAGCGCGTGGCGTCCGCGCCCACGGTGCAGTTCTACCCGGTGGCCCCCGCGCGCGGCTGGACGCTGGGGCCGTTCTCCGGGAAGGCCACGGTGCGGCTCACCTTCCGGGAGACCTCGGGCGTGGGCGGCGCGGTGGGGCCCGCGGCGGTGGTGCAGCTGGACCGCAAGGCGGGCGGCAC
>JAFADT010000801.1 GCA_023424585.1 Pseudomonadota bacterium | reverse complement strand
GCGCAGGTGCACCTGGCGCACCTGCGGCAGCCGGAGCTGGCGTTCGCGTCGCTCGCGCGGGCCCTGCGCCTGGCCCCGGCGGACGCGGGCCTGCGGGCCGCCGCGCGTCAGGCCGCGGAGGACGCGGACTCGCTCGACAGCTTCGCGGAGATCCTCTCCGAGCTGACGGAGGAGGGCGACGTCGGCCCCGCGCGCGCGGCGCTGCTGCGGGAGCTGGCGGAGGTGCAGGAGAAGAAGCTCGACGACCGGCCCGGCGCGGTGAAGGCGCTGCGCGCGCTCCTGGAACTGGAACCGGGCAACCTGGACAGCCTGCGGGCGCTGCAGCGGTTGCACCGCGCGGGCGAGGAGTGGGCGGCGCTGGCGGAGGTGCTGGAGAAGCTGGCGGCGGCCATCCAGGAGCCCGCGGATCAGCTCGTGTGCCTGCGCGAGGCCGCGCTGCTGCACGAGGCGAAGCTCACCGACAAGGAGAGCGCGGCGGCCGCGTGGCGCGCCATCGCGGAGCGAGACCCCGCGCAGCGCGAGGCCGCCACCGCGCTGGACCGCCTCTACACGGACCTCAACCGTCCCAGGGACTTGGCGTGGACGCTCACGCTGCGGCGCAACCAGGAGGGCCAGAGCCCGCAGGGGCGCGAGGTGTCCTTCCGCCTGGCGGAGCTGCTGCGCACGGTGCTGGACGACGCCAACGCGGCGCTGGGCCTCTACAAGCGCATCCTCACGGAAGACCCCGGACACCCGGGCGCGCGGGCCGCGCTGGAGGCCTGGGTGAAGGCGTCGGTGCCCATGAGCGGCGCCGCGCTGGAGGTGCTGGACAAGGTGCTCGCGCAGGTGGGCGACCATGCCCGCCGCGTGGCGCTGCGCGAGACGCGGATGGAGTCCGCGCTCACGGTGGAGAAGATCATCCTCGCCGGAGAGGTCCGCCGCATCTACGAGCGCGACATGCAGCAGCCGTCGCTCGCGTTCATGTCTGCGGTGAAGGCGTTCGCCAACGACCTGGACCGCGAAGGCGTGCGTCCGGACCTGGAGCGGCTGGCCCGCGAGACGGGCAGCCACGAGGTGCTGGCGGAGATCTACGAGACCACCGCGGTGGAGCTCACCGCGGGGGACCCGGCGACGCTGGACCTGCTGCGCCGCGCGGCGGAGCTGCGTGAGAGCCTGGACCAGCCGGAGGAGGCCACGCGCCTTTGGAAGAACCTGCTGGCGGACGCGCCGCAGGACCGCCAGGCGCTGGAGGCCCTGTCCCGGCTCTACGAGAAGGGGCAGAACGCCAAGAGCCTGTCGGAGGTCTACGCCCGCCAGGCGCAGCTCTCCACCGACCCGGAGACGCGGCTGGGGCTGCTGCTCAAGGCCGGCGAGGCCTACGCGAGCGCGGGCGAGGACGCGAAGGCCATCGAGGTGCTCCGCTCCGCGCTGGCGATCCGCAAGGTGCCGGAGGGCCTGCTGGCGCTCGACAAGCTGTACGCGAAGACGCGCCACTTCGTGGAGCAGGCGGACGTGTTGGATCAGCTCGCGGAGCTCGCGCCGGACGAGCCCGGGCGCCGCGCGTACCTGCTGCGCCGCGCGCAGCTGCTGGAGAAGGAGGTCGGCCCCGCCGAAGCGCTGCCGGTGTACCGCCGGCTCCTGGAGCTGTCGCCGGGCGACGGCCAGGTGGTGTCGGGCCTGGAGCGCCTGCTCGCGCACGACGGCCCCCGCCTGGAGGCGGCGCGGCTGCTGGAGCCCGTCTACCGCGGCCTCAACGACACGCGGAAGCTGGTGGACGTGCTGGAGGTGCTGCTGCCGGGCGTGCCGCCGGAGCGGCGCCTGGAGCGGCTGCAGGAGATCGCCGTCCTGCGCGAGGGCCTGGGCCAGACGTCGCTGGCCTTCGTCGCGCGCCTGCGGGCGTTCAACGAGCTGCCCGCGGAAGCCAGCGTGCGCGACGACCTGGAGCGGCTCGCGGCGGACTCGGGCTCGTTCGAGGAGGTCGCGGCGGCCTACGAGGATCAGCTGGAGCTCGACCCCGCGGAGCCCCTGGCGGGCGACCTGTGGCGGCGGCTGGCGGCCATCTACGACAACCGCCTGAAGCGCTACGACCTGGCGGTGCGCGCGCTGGAGCAGGTGAGCCGGCGCGACCCGATGAACAAGCCGGTGCTGGAGGCCATCGCCCGCGTGCATCGCCGCACGGGCGCGCACCGGGAGCTGGCGCTCGTCATGCGCCGGCAGGTGGCCGCGGAGACCAACCCGTCGTCGCAGATCAACCTGCTCTTCGAGCTGGCGCACCTGGCCGAGGAGACGCTGGCGGACAAGTCGCTGGCGGCGCAGGCGTACCGCGAGGTGCTGGAGCGCCGCCCGGAGAACGCCAACGCCCTGAAGCTCCTGGGCCGCGTGCTCGCGGACATGGAGCGCTGGGCGGAGCTCGCGCAGCACGTTGAGCGTGAGATCCAGATGGCGGACGCGCGCGACGCGCAGGAGGAGGCGTCCGACCTGCGCGTGCGCCTGGGCCGGCTGAAGGTGTCGCGCCTGGATGACCCGCGCGGCGCGCTGGAGCTGTACCAGGAGGTGCTCGCGCGGCGTGCCGGACACCCGGGCGCGGTGGGCGCGCTGGAGGAGCTGGCGCGCTCGGAGAGCCCGCTGCGCGGCGCGGCCGCGAGCGCCCTGGAGCCCATCTTCGCGTCGGTGGGCAACCACCTGAAGCAGGTGGAGATGCTGGAGTCGCGCGTGTCCGCGGAGCCCGTGCCGCAGGAGCGGGCCGCGCTCCTGCGCCGCATCGCGGAGATCTACGCCACGTCGCTGGAGAACGCGGAGATGGGGTTCCTCTCCGCCACGCGCGCACTGCGCGAGCTGCCGGAGGACCCGCGCTCGCTGGAGCTGTGCATCCAGCTGGTGGACAAGGCGGAGGCGCCCGAGGAGCTGTGCGCGGTGCTGACCGAGGTGGCCCCCAAGGCCAGCGACGTGGCCCGCGCGGAGCTGTACCGCGCGCTCGCCCGGATGCAGGTGGACCTGGGCGAGCCGACGGAGGCGCTCCAGTCGTGGAAGCGCGTGCTGGAGCTCAAGCCCACGGACACCGAGGCGCTGGACGGCACCGCGCGGCTGGTGGCCTCGCAGGGCCGCCCCTCGGAGCTGCTGGAGGTGCTGCGCCGGCAGCTCGCGCTGTCGGAGGAGCCGGCGCGTCGCGCGGCGGTGCTCCATCAGATTGGCGCGCTACAGGAGGAGCAGCTCAAGGATCCGCTGGGCGCGCTGGCCACGTTCCGCCGGCTCCTGGAGCTGCAGCCGGACGACACGGTCGCGCTCGCGCGGATGGATGCCCTCTGCCAGAAGCAGGAGCGCTGGCCGGAGCTCGCGGACGTCCTCGCGCGGCGCATCGCGCTGATGCCGCCGGAGGAGGGCCTGGAGCTGAAGTTCCGCCTCGCGACGGTGCGCGAATCCAAGCTGCTCGACAAGGCGGGCGCGCTGGCGCTGTTCGGCGAGGTGCTGTCCGTGCAGCCCAACCACCCGGGTGCCGTGAGCCGCATGGAGGCCATCGTCGCGCGCGAGCCGCAGAACCTGCTCGCAGTGGAGACGCTGCTGCGCTCCTTCCGCGCGAGCGGTGACGTCGCGCGGCTGGCGCAGCTGATTGAAACGCGCGTGGGCGTGTCTCCGGATGCCGTCGAGCGCAAGCAGCTGCTCGGCGAGCTGGCCACGCTGCGCGAGACGCAGGGCGAGGGCGAGCTGGCCTTCCTCGCGCTCTACCGCGGCTTCAAGGAGGACCCGAACGACAGCGAGGTCCGCCGCCGCCTGGAGAACGCCACCGACGTCGCGGGCAGCTACGACGAGCTGGTGGTGCTCTACGAGGAGGCCCTGCCGCGCATCGCCGAGGCCGCCGACGCGGCCCAGGTGTGCCTCAAGCTGGGCCAGGTGCTGGAGACGCGCCTGCGCGATCCAGACCGCGCGGTGTCCTACTTCGAGCGCGCGCGCACGCTGCACGCCTCCGTGCAGCAGGCCTCGCTCGTCGCGCTGGACCGCCTCTACCTGCACCTGGAGGCGTGGCCGGAGCTGGCCGGCGTGCTGGAGGCGCTGGCCACCGGCGCGACGCAAGCGGCGGACAAGATCGGCTTCCTCTTCCGCCTGGGGCAGCTCTACCAGGAGCGGATGGACAGCCCGGACCGCGCCGCGGGCGCCTACGAGGCCGTCCTCGCGCTGGATCCGGAGCACCTCGCGTCGGCCCGGCTCCTGGAGGGCATCTACGAAGGCGCGGGCGCGTCCGAGAAGCTCTACGCCATCCTGAAGCTCCAGGCGGACAAGGTCACCGGCAGCGAGCGCGACCGCGTCCTGGGCAAGATGGCGCAGGTGTCCGCCGAGGGGCTGTCGGACCTGGGCCGCTCCATCGAGCTGTACCGCGAGCTGCTGGCGAAGAACCCGCGCAACGAGCAGGTCTTCTCCGCGCTGGAGTCGCTGTACGAGCGCGCGGGCCGTCCGCAGGACCTGCGCGAGATGCTCGAGGGCCGCCTGGCCATCACGCTGGATCCGCGCGAGGTGGTCCGCCTCAACGAGCGCCTGGGGCGCGTGGTGTACCGCCTGCTCAAGCAGCCGGAAGCGGCGGTGCCGTACTTCAAGGCGGCGCTGGACCGCGACGCGCGCCACCGCGTCGTGCTGGACACCCTGCGCGAGCTGTACGACGAGACGGGCCAGCGCGAGGAGCTGGTGGGCGTGCTGCGTCGCCTCATCCCGCTGCAGGACAGCAGCGACGGCGTGAAGGCGCTGCGCCTGCGGATGGCGGAGGTGCTCGCGGGCATGGGCCGGCGCGAGGAGTCGCTGGACGCGGCCCGCCGCGCGCTGGAGGTGGAGCCGCACGTCGTCGCCGACCTGGAGCGCGTGTACGCGCTGTCCGTGTCGCTGCGCGCGTGGAACGACGCCGTGCGCGCCCTGGAGCTCAAGGTCCAGGTGCACCTGACGGAGGAGGAGCGCGACCCGGCCATCGCCGCGTACTTCACGGTCGCGGACCTGTGGGAGGGGCAGGGGGGCAAGCCGGAGCTGTCCGCCGGCGCGCTGGAGAAGGTGCTGGAGCTCGACCCCGCCAACCGCACCGCCTACGAGCGCGTGTGCGGGCTGTACCGCGCGAACAACGACTGGCGCGCCTACGCCACGGTGATGGACCGCTACATGCCCCACCTCGTCACCGGCGAGGAGAAGCTGGCGGCGCTGCGGGAGATCGCCCGGGTGCAGGAGGAGCGCCTGGGCCAGAAGGACGTGGCCTTCCTGGCGCTGTGCCGCGCGCTGCAACTGGACGCGGCCGAGGACGCGCTGCGCGAGGAGGTGGAGCGCCTCGCGGACGAGACGGGCAGCCACGAGGAGCTGGCGGCGGTCTACGAGGAGGTCGCGGACGAGCTGCCGCGCGGCCCGCTCGCGGAGCGCATCTACGCCACGCTCGCGCGCATCCACGACACGCGGCTGGATGATCCGCAGGCCGCGGAGGCCGCGTTCCGGAAGATCCTGGAGTTCGACCCCACCAACGCCACCGCGCTGGACGGGCTGGCGGCGGTGTTCCAGCGGCGCGGCCGCGACCGCGAGTACGTCGTCGCGCTGGAGCAGAAGCTGGAGGCGGCGGGCTCCATCGAGGCGCGCAAGGGCATCCTCAAGGAGATCGCCCGCGTCTGGGACGAGACGCTCGACGACCCCACCGAGGCGGCCAGCGCCCTGCTGCGCGCGCTGGAGCTGGAGCCGGACCTGGAGACGCTCGGCGTCCTCACGAGCCTGTACCGCCGCGGCAACGCGTACCGCGACGTGGCCACCACGCTGCTCCGCGCGCGGGACCTGTCGCCCAGCAACGAGGAGCGCGCGCGCATCCAGGTGGAGGTGGCGACGGTCTACGAGCGCGACCTCAAGGACGACGAGTCGGCGGTGGCCGCGAACCGCATGGCGCTGGAGTTCGACCCGTTCAACCGCGAGGCGCTGGAGGCCCTGGAGCGGCTGCACACGCGGTTGGATCAGCCGGCGGACCTGCTCGCCATCTACGAGCGGATGCTGGAGCTGTCGCAGGACTACCGTGAGAAGGTCCGCGTCCTCTTCCGCAGCGCGACCATCTGGGAGGACACGTACCAGAACCCGGCCAACGCGGACGCGTGCATCGAGGGCGTGCTCTCCATCGACCCGCAGAACGTGTCGGCCATCAAGTCCCTCGTCCGGCTGCGCCGCGCGCAGTCGCGGTGGGAGGACCTCATCCTCGCGTACGAGCGGCAGCTGGCGCTCGCCACCAGCCCGCAGGAGCAGGCGGAGCTGTACGTGGAGATCGGCAACGTCCAGTACCAGAACCTCAAGGCGGTGGACCGCGCGGTGAACAGCTACCACGCGGCGCTCGCCACCGACCCCGAGTCCCGTCAGGCGCTGCACGCCCTGGGCAACCTCTACGAGCGCAGCGGCAACTGGCCCTTCGCGTTGGAGATGCTCCAGAAGGAAGCGCAGGTCGTGGGCACCGACCCGGCGGCGGTGGAGCTGTGGCACCGCCTGGGGAAGATCAACGAGGACATGCTCGCGGACATGTCGAGCGCGAGGAACGCCTACCAGCAGGCGCTCGCCATCGACCCGGGCCACCTGCCCACCATCCGCGCCCTCAAGGGCATCCAGGAGCAGGAGAAGGACTGGGGCGGCTACGAGCAGACGCTGCTGCAGGAGGCGCAGCAGACGGAGGATCCGGCCGCCAAGGGCCGCGCCCTGCTGGACGTCGCGCGCTACCACGCGGAGACGCGCGAGGACCGCGAGACGGCCACGCCCTACTGGGAGGAGACGCTCAAGCACATCCCGGACAGCCTGGAGGCGGCCCGCCCGCTGGCGGACGTCTACATCGCGCGCGAGGACTGGGCGTCCGCGGAGCGGATGCTGGACATCGTCACGCGCAAGATGGCGGAGAAGGCCATGGCGGAGAAGGACGCCGCCATCGCGCAGGACCTCTGCCGCCAGCTCTACCGGCTGGGCTACGTGACGGAGAAGCTGGGCCGCCGCGACAAGGCCCTGTCCTCCTACGAGAAGGCCTACGGCCTGGACGCCACGTACCTGCCCGCGCTCGAGGGCTACGGCAACCTGCTGGTGCAGGCCAAGCGGTACGAGGACGCGCTCAAGGTCTTCCAGACCATCCTCATCCACCACCGCGAGGAGCTGACGGACCTGGAGGTCGTGGAGGTCTACTGGCAGCTGGGCGACGTGCACGCCGCGCTCGGCCAGACGGACCGCGCGCAGAACCACTTCGAGAAGGCGCTCGCCATCGACCCGCAGCACGAGCCGACGCTGCGCGCGCTCGTCGCGCTGATGGACAAGGCGGGCAACTACGAGAAGTCCGCGGAGCTGCGCCAGGAGCTCGTCAACAGCCTGGAGGGCGAGGCCAAGGTCAAGGTCTACCTGGAGCTGGGCCGCATCGCGCGCGACGAGCTGCATGACCCGTACATGGCCATCGACGCG
>JAFADT010000579.1 GCA_023424585.1 Pseudomonadota bacterium | reverse complement strand
GATCTCTTTGGCCTCTATAACCAGTGCTACGCCAACGAGCCGCCGTGGACCCAGGTGGGCACGGATCATCCCTATGGAGAGTAGGCCCATGTCGATGAGGGAAATGCTCGAAGAGGTGTCACGTCTGCACCACGCACGCCCACCCGCGACGCCGGAACAAATCGATGCGTTCGAGCAAAGGGTGGGATGGCGCCTGGACCCGGAGCTGCGCGCTTTCTATCTGCACTGCGATGGCGCGGACCTGTTCGACTCCGTCGACCCCGCCTTCTCATTCCTTCCCTTGGAACGGATTCGCCGTGCGCGGGTGGTGATGCGCAAGGACGACACCGACCGAGCAGGGCCCGCGTCCTGGTACGCCATCGGCGAGGTGCAGGACAGCAACTACATCCTGCTCGACGTAAGCCATCAGCGGGACGGCAGATATCCCATTCGCGATGGCTACAATGAAGCGTTCCCGAACCCGGACTACTGCCGTCAGATCGCGGGTTCATTCGCTGAGTTCCTCCGCGGAGCGCTTCGTTCCAGTGGACGCTGGTTCTGGCTCCGAGAGGACGCGTAGGCGACCCGGGCGCTACACCGCCCGCGGTGTGAGCGGGATGCCGTGCTTCGGGCGCAGGGTGATGGCGGGGAGGACCTCCGGCGCGGGGCCTGGCGCGGCGTCGAAGTGGAGGCGCTGGAGCACCGTGGCCAGCACCAGGCGGATCACCATCAGCGCGGAGCCCGCGCCGATGCAGAGCCTGGGGCCTCCTCCGAACGGACAGTACGCGAAGCGCGGGATGCGCCGCTCCAGCCCGTCCGCCCAGCGCTCGGGACGGAAGGCCTCCGGCTCCGGGAAGTGGCGCGCGTCCCGGTGCAGCGCCCACTGGGACCACGCGACCACCGTCCCTGCGGGGACGCGCACGCCGTCCAGCCGGTCGTCCGCCTCCGCCACCCGGCTCATGCCCCACGCGGGGGGATACAGCCGCAGCGACTCCTTCACCACCTGCTCGCAGTACGGCAGCGACGGCAGGTCCGCCACCGTGGGCTCACGGCCTCCCAGCACCGTGGCCAGCTCCCGCCGCAGCGCGGCCTCCGCCTCCGGGTGGCGCGCCAGCAGCCACAGGCTGAGCGCCAGCGCGGCGGCCGTCGTCTCGTGCCCGGCGATCATCAAGGTCAGACATTCGTCGCGCAGCTGCGCGTCCGTCAGGTGCTCGCCGTCCTCCGCCTGTGCCTCCAGCAGCAGGCCCAGCAGGTCGTCTCCAGGGCCTCCCTGCCTCCTCCGACGCTCCACCACGGCGTCCACGATGGCGTGCAGGGAGCGCAGGGCGGCCTGGAACCGCCGCTGTCCCGGCGTGGGCACCCAGGCGGGCAGCGGCAGGGGCGTGTCGAAGAGGAACTGGGCATGCAGCATCACCGACTCCATGGCCCGCCCCACCTCCCGCGCCTGCGCGGAGAGGTTCGCGCCGAAGAGCGTCCCCGCCACCACGTCCAGGGTCAGCGCCATCATCTCCGGATACGCGTCGAAGACCGCTCCCTCCCGCCGCGCCGCCATCCACGTGTTCGCGGCCTTCACCGCCACGCTCCCGTGCGCGGCCAGCAGGTTCTTGTGGAAGGCCGGCTGCATCATCCGCCGCCGCCGCATCCAGAAGTCACCGTGGCCGGTGAACAGGCCATGCCCCACCACCGCCTCCAGGGCGCGCTTCTGGAAGGCGTCCTTGGGGTAGTTGCGGAAGTTCTTCACCAACACGTGCTCGATGGCCTCCGACGTGTTGAGCAGGTAGATGTCCGTCCCCACGAAGCGCGTCCGCACCACCGCGCCCCGGTCCGCGTAGCGCAGGAAGAAGCCCAGCGGATCCTTCCGGTACTCCAGCCCCTGCCCCACCCACGGCAGCCCCGCGGGAAGCCGGGGCGGGAGGACCGCGGAGTCGGAAGGGGCGGCGTGCATGCGGCGGCTCCTGGACGGGCATGAACGACCTTCCCGAGGGCGCGAGTGTACCCGAGCCGGTCCGGTGGAGGCCCCACGGCGCCGATGACGCCCCCGCGCGCTCCAGCCGTCGTCGTCGTGACACTCCCGTCCGGCGGACGCGCGCCGGGAAGTCGTTGGACCTGTATTCAATGAAAAAAGTGATAGAGCGGCTGGGCTCATCAAGGTCGGTGGGTGGCTCCAGCAAGGACGGATATGCGTCTTCTCCAGCGGTTCTGGGTGGCTCTCGTCGCGGCACAGCTCCTGTTCGTCTCGTCGTCGGCGCGCGCGGACAGTTACGACAACGTGTGGATGGAGAGCTCGTACATCACCCAGTGTTCGTTCACGTCCGCCAACCCCACGGTGGGGGCCGTCTCCAGCGCGTCGCCGGGCTACGGCGCCCTGAATGACTGGCGCATCGGCAACGGCCAGGCGGACGCCGTGGATCCGGGGACGTCCGCCATCGGCGCCATCGGGCTCTTGTATGGCTACCAGCGGCTGGTGTCCGCGGGGCGCAGCAACAGCGACCTGGACTCGCGGGCGAAGACGGCGCTGAGCGGCTACTTCTGGAGCTGGGTGCGCAACCCCCAGAACCACGTGGTGGAGCAGGACGGGAGCGTCACGCGCGTCGGCTTCATGCAGCCGCCAGGGGGGCAGTTCGTCACCTATGACGCCCACGGGAACATCACCCGCACGTTCCCGGGCGGCGCCGCCGCCACGGCGGAGGTGCTCATCGCCATGCGCAAGTACTGCCTGTACTCGCCCAACGGCGACCGGGCCAACTACCAGTCGCAGGAGTACGCGCTGGCGCACCAGATGGCGGACTACATCAACGCGCACCTGGGCTCCTGGACCATCGACCGCTCCTACGCGGTGGCGGCCTTCCGGGCCTTCTCGCACTGGGCCTCGGCGGTCGGCGACAGCGCGACGGCGGCCTACTACAACGACCGGGCGAACGCGGTGTCGGGCCTGCTGGCCGCCGCTCAGGACCCGGGCTCCTGGGGCAACTACTACGCGTACCTCGATGGCGGCGGCAACGGCGTCTACAACGGCGGCGTGGACCAGACGGGCTTCGCTCCGTATGAGTTCAGCGCCCGGGACCCGGGAGAGGCCTACGCGAAGAAGCTCGCGGACTGGTGGAACTCCGGGCAGGCGTACAACGGCGCGTACCTGAGCGTGCAGGGCGGGCGCTACGCGGGCGGCGTGCACCAGTGGACGCCGCAGGGAGGCACGGACACCAAGGTCTACCCAGGCTCCGCGCTCCAGCTCGCGGACGCGCAGTGGAAGATCGCCCGGGCCACGGGCAACTACCACGACCTGTATGGCGCCGCCTGGAGCCACTACAACTTCGCCCTGTCGGCGCTGGGCGCGTCGAGCGGCTCCGGCTGCTGGGTCAACAACACGTCCGTCGATGGCGTCGTGGGAGGCTTCGTGGACTGGGTGGACACCGCGACCGGCGCGCGCCCCGTCGCGTGGCAGCGCTTCGTGGACACGAGCGCCTACTTCCTCGTGGCCACCGAGGAGCTGGTCTTCTCCAACCTGGTGGACTGGAGCCACTGAGCAAGGGGGCGGACCACCCGGAGCCTCCGGTCGCGCGGGCGGGCGCTTCGCGCCCTACTGCTCGTCGCCGAGCACCGGCCGGAGCTGGCCGCTGTTGATGGCCAGCGACAGGCGCTGCTCCAGGGCCTCCAGCTCCTCGCGCGTTCCGCCGCGGAGGGCCTGGTGGAAGCGCTGCTGATCCGCCTCCGTCCAGCGGCCCCTCCCGAGGGCTTCCGCCAGCACCTGCTGCCCCTGGCGCGAGGCCTCCACCGGGTCGGGCGTGGGGGCGGGGCGCACGTCGTCCTCGGGTTCCGGGGGAGGCGCCGGCGCGGGGGGCCTCGCCGCGAGCACGGCGAGCTGCTCACGGATGAGCCGCAGCTCCTCGCGGGAGTCCTCCTCCTGCGTCACCACGGGCGCGGGCGCGGGGCGGGAGTGCACGAGGGGGCGGAGCCGGGCGAGCTGCGCCTCCAGCTTCGCGTCCAGCAACTGCTCCACGCGGGACTCCAGGGTGGCGAAGGTCAGCGCCACGCCCCCGGTGATGCCGAGCGCGATGCCCGGGACCTGTGACAACAGCGTCTGGAGGAAGGTCTTCATCGAAGGCTCCGGGGGCGTGGCGCAAGCGGCGGGACTACGGCCCCTTCGGCTCCAGGTGCGAGCCCTTGAGCACGTCGATGGTCTGACAGACGCCGCTCGCGTCCCAGGCGAAGTAGAGGTAGGCCGAGTCGTTGGCGGACTGGACGCTGCGGATGAGCGCCGGCGAGGACGAGTAGCAGGACACGGAGGCGCCCGCCGCGTTGTTGGCGAAGCACCGCACCGACTCACCCAACGCCGCGTCCGCGAAGGTGCGGCAATAGATGTTCTGGACGGTGTCCGCGCTGTTGCGCGCCGTGCCCATCGCGCCGTAGGCCGTGCGGGCGGTCGAGTTGATGGTCACGAAGAACTGCGTCTTCGACCCTGCGTAGGCCACGGGCACGGCCAGCAGGACCAGCGCGGCGGACATCCCCAACGTCTGCGTGGAACGCTTCATGGTGTGGGCTCCCCTTCAGTGGAAATGCTGAAGGGGTTACGCCCGCGGTGCTGATTATTCCCGAGCATCTTCCGGGAGCCGTCCTTCCCACCCGGGAGGACCCGCCCCTATCGTCCAGGGACATCCCCTTCGCAGGAGCGTCCGCATGGGCAGCTATCTGGACTTCTACCGCCGCTCCATCGAAGCGCCGGAGGCGTTCTGGGCGGAGCAGGCTCGCCTCATCGACTGGGAGCGGCCCTTCGACGCGGTGCTGGACGCCTCCCGGCCGCCCTTCGCGCGCTGGTTCGTCGGGGGGCGCACCAACCTGTGCCACAACGCGGTGGACCGGCACCTGGCCACCCGCGCGGACCAGCCGGCGCTCGTCTTCGAGTCCACGGAGACGGAGCAGCGCCGCCAGTACACCTACGCCCAGCTGCACGGGGAGGTGAACCGGGCGGCGGCCATGCTGCGCTCGCTGGGCGTGGGGCGCGGCGACCGCGTCATCGTCTACATGCCCATGGTGCCGGAGGCCCTCTTCGTGCTGCTCGCCTGCACGCGGCTGGGGGCCATCCACTCGGTGGTGTTCGGCGGCTTCGCGGCGCACAGCCTGGCCATGCGCATCGACGACGCGAAGCCCGTCCTGCTGGTGACGACGGACGCGGGCATGCGCGCGGGCCGGGTCGTCCCGTACAAGCCGCTGGTGGACGAGGCGCTCGCGCTCGCGAAGCACCCGCCCGCGCACGTGCTGGTGTTCCACCGGGGGCTCGTCCCGGACAGCCCCGTCACGCCGGGGCGCGACGTGGACTTCGCCACGCTGGCGGAGCAGCACGAAGGCGCCCGCGTGCCGGTGGAGTGGCTGGAGTCCTCCGAGCCCAGCTACATCCTCTACACGTCCGGCACCACCGGGAAGCCCAAGGGCGTGCAGCGCGACACGGGCGGCTACGCGGTGGCGCTGGCCGCGTCCATGCGCCACATCTACACGGGCCAGCCGGGCGAGACGATGTTCACGGCCTCGGACATCGGCTGGGTGGTGGGCCACTCGTACATCGTCTACGGCCCGCTGCTGAACGGCATGACGACGGTGCTCTACGAGGGCCTGCCCATCCGGCCCGACGCGGGCATCTGGTGGCGGCTCATCGAGCAGCACAAGGTCCGCGTGATGTTCACGTCGCCCACGGCCATCCGCATCCTGAAGAAGCAGGACGCGGCGTTCCTGAAGCAGCACGACACGTCCAGCCTGCGCTACCTGTTCCTCGCGGGCGAGCCGCTGGACGCGCCCACGCACGCGTGGATCTCCGACGCGCTGCCGTCCACGCAGGTGCTGGACAACTACTGGCAGACGGAGACGGGCTGGCCCATCCTGGGGCCCGTTCCCGGGGTGGAGCCTCGCAAGCGCAAGCTGGGGTCCCCGGGCACGGCCATCTACGGCTACCGCGTGAAGCTGGTGGACGGGCTGAGCGGCGAAGAGGTGACGGCGGCGAACCAGAAGGGCGTGCTGGTGGTTCAGCCCCCGCTGCCGCCGGGCTGCCTGTCCACGGTGTGGGGCGACGACGCGCGCTTCGTCTCCACGTACTTCTCCAGCTTCGACACGCCCCTCTACAACACCTTCGACTGGGCCACGCGCGACGAGGACGGGGACTACTTCATCCTCGGCCGCACGGACGACGTCATCAACGTGGCGGGCCACCGGCTGGGCACGCGCGAGATTGAAGAGGCCATCAGCGGCCACCCGGCCATCGCGGAGGTGGCCGTGGTGGGCGTGAAGGACGAGCTCAAGGGCCAGGTGGTGATGGCCTTCGCCGTGCCCAAGGACCCCGCGCGCCTGGTGCGCGAGGAGGACCGCGCCGCCCTCTCGCGCGAGCTGATGGACACGGTGGGCCGGACGCTGGGCGCCGTGGCCCGCCCCGCGGCGGTGCACCTGGTGGCGGGCCTGCCCAAGACGCGCTCGGGCAAGCTGCTCCGCCGCAGCATCCAGGCCGTGGCGGAGCAGCGCGAGCCGGGCGACCTCACCACCATCGAGGACCCGGGCGCGCTGGAGGGCATCCAGGCGGCGCTCCAGGCGCGGCCTCCGAAGGCGTAGCCCTTCAGCCCTTGCGCTTCGCCTCGCGCCTCGCGCCGGGCGCGGCGGGGTCCTTGGGCAGGTGCCGCAGGCCCATCCACCCGAGCGCCGCGACGTGGCGGGCCACGTTCTCCGTGGAGAAGGCCTTGCCCTCCGCGGCCCACCAGTGGCCCACCTGCGTCACCATGCCCACCAGCGCGTTGGCGTAGATGGGCGCCACCTTGGATGGGTAGCCGGCGCGCTCGAACTCGCTGCGGAAGACGTCGCCCACGCGGTGGGCCAGGTCGTCGATGACGCGCGTCAGCCCGCGCCGCGCCGCCGCCGTGGGGGAGTCCCGCGTCAGCACCGCGAAGCCCGCGGGCTCTTCCTTCACGTAGGCCATGAAGGCCAGCACCGCGTCCTCGAAGCGCTGCCGGGGCGTGCCCTGCGCGATGCTCGCGGACACGCGCGCCACCAGGTCCTCCAGCTCCCGGTCCACGATGGCCGCGTACAGCCCCTCCTTCGCGCCGAAGTGCTCGTAGACGATGGGCTTGGACACGCCCGCCTGCTGGGCCACCTCTTCGATGGAGGTCGCCTCGTAGCCCTTCGAGGCGAAGACCGCCCGGCCGATCTCCATCAACTGGACCCGGCGCTCCGCTCCCGTGAGCCGCTGTTTCTTCTTCAAGTTGACCTCGAACCTACCCACCAGTAACTTACCCAATCGAAACCTACCGAATAGTAGGTGCGGCGAGGAGGTGGCGTCATCATGAAATGCCTGGATGCTCGGGGTGTCGAGTCCACGGTGGGATGCGCGTGAGCGCGGCGGTGATGGGCATGGAGAAGCCGAGGTTGCGAGGGGTGCTGCACCAGTGGGCGGCGGCGTTCGCGGTGGGCGCGGGCGTGGTGCTGGTGGCGATGGCGCCCACGCCGCGCACGGCGGTGGCGTCCGCCCTGTACGCGCTGAGCCTGGTGGGGCTGTTCACCATCAGCGCGACGTACCACCGGGTGAACTGGTCGCCGGGGGCCCGTGCGTGGATGCGCCGGGCGGACCACGCGGCCATCTTCCTGCTCATCGCGGGGACGTACACGCCGGTCATCCTGCTGGGGCTGCCGCCCGCCGTGGGCAACCCGCTGATGGCGTGGCTCTCCGCGGGGGCGCTGCTGGGCATCCTCCAGTCGCTGTTCTGGGTGGGAGCGCCCAAGTGGGTGACGGCGGCGCTGGCCATCGCGGTGGGGTGGACGATGATGCCGTACTTCGGCGACGTCTTCCGCGCGGTGGGGCCGGGCGCGAGCCTGCTCATCATCGCCGGAGGGCTGGCGTATACGCTGGGGGCGCTCGCGTATGCCTTCAAGCGGCCCAACCCCCGGCCCGGCGTCTTCGGCTACCACGAGGTGTTCCACGCGATGACGCTGGTGGGCGCGGGGCTGCACTTCGCGGTGGTGCTGCGCCTGGTGCGCGCGGCGGGATAGGCCGCGCTTCCTTCAGCGCGCCGCGACGGCGAGCCGGCGCTTCGGGGCCGTGGGCTCCGGGGGCTTCCGGCGCAGGTAGGTCTCTCCCCAGGACTTGAGCGCGGCAATCACGCCGCGCAGGGTCTGGCCCTGTGGCGTGAGGCTGTATTCGACGCGCGGGGGGACCTCCGCGTACACCTGCCGGTGCACGAGCCCGCTCTGTTCCAGCTCGCGCAGGTGCTGCGTCAGCATCCGCTGGGTGACGTCCGGGATGCGCTTGCGCAGCTCCCCGAAGCGCAGCGTGCCTTCGAGCAGGTGGTAGAGGATGAGCCCCTTCCACTTGCCGCCAATCACATCCAGCGTCGCGGACACCGGACAGCCGGCGGAGCAGTCGTAGGTCTTGTGCCGGGCCATGGTTCCCTTTTCGTGTGTATGGGCGGAAATCCTGCGTACTTGTCCGTTCCAACCTTCGGGACGATGTTGCACGCGAAGGAGCCTCCCATGCGAGCTGTCGCCCTCACGAAGTATCTCCCCAGTGACCACCCCGAAGCCTTCGCCGACGTGGAGCTGCCGGACCCCACGCCCGGCCCTGGCGACCTCCTGGTGCGCGTGCGCGCCGTGTCCGTGAACCCCGTGGACGTGAAGGTGCGCGCGCCCAAGGCCCAGGTGGAGTCCTCGCCGCGCGTGCTCGGCTGGGACGCAGCCGGCGTGGTGGAGGCGGTGGGCGAGGACGTGACGCGCTTCCGCCCGGGGGATGAGGTGTTCTACGCGGGCTCCATCGCGAAGCCCGGGACGAACTCCGAGCTGCACGTCGTGGACGCGCGCATCGTCGGCCGCAAGCCGAGGGGGCTGACGTTCGCCCAGGCGGCCGCGATGCCGCTCACCTCCATCACCGCGTGGGAGCTGCTGTTCGAGCGCCTGGGCGTACCCCAGCGGAAGACGGGGACGCGGAAGGACGCGCTGCTCGTGGTGGGGGGCGCGGGGGGCGTGGGCTCCATGGCCATCCAGCTTGCGAGCCAGCTGACGGACCTCACGGTCATCGCCACGGCGTCGCGGCCGGAGACGGTGGAGTGGTGCGAGTCCCTGGGCGCGCACCACGTGGTGGACCACCGCCAGCCCCTGGCCGAGCAGGTGAAGGCGCTGGTGCCGGGCGGCGTGCGCTACGTGATGGCGCTCACCGCGACGGAGCAGCACTTCGCGCAGCTGGTGGAGCTGATGGCGCCCTTCGGGCAGATGGGCATCATCGACGACCCGCGGGCGCCGCTCGACGTGAACGCGATGAAGCGCAAGAGCCTGGCGCTGCACTGGGAGCTGATGTTCACCCGCGCGCTCTACGACGCGGAGCCGCTGTCCCAGCAGCGGCTGCTCGACGCGGTGGCGGGCCTGGTGGAGGCGGGGACGCTGCGGACCACGATGACGCAGGACTTCGGGCCGCTCACCGCGGCCAACCTCCGGCGCGCGCACGCGGCGGTGGAGACGGGTCGAACGCTGGGCAAGATCGTCCTGAGTGGCCTTCCCTGAGCCATCCCGGGGGAGGGGAGGTTCGTCGTAAGGGCCGGTGGCCTCGCGGCCCTCGTGGGCTGCATGGAGGACGCCTCCGAACACCTTGCCCGGGCGGGACGTCGCCTGGGCCTGCGAGCCTGGTGGGGCTGGCTGCCGATGATGGGCATGGCCTGCGCGACGGTGCTGGCGGTGGTGTCCGACAGCTCGCCGCGGTCGTTCGACCCAAGCGGCTGGAGCCTGCCGCTCACGGCCACGTCGCCAGTGACTCGGACGGCGTGGCGAATGGCGGAGGTCTGGCTGCTCCTCCCGCCCCGGACAGCCAGCCTTGCGTGGGGCTCGCCCGCACGGCTGGTCTCAGGGCGGTGGGACGGTGCACATCTTCGCCGGGGGTGAACCGGCCCAGGCGAGGGGTGGACCATGAAGAAGACGGTGGCGGACCAGTTCGCGGAGGTCCTCGCGCTCGCGGGAGTGAAGCGCATCTATGGCGTGGTGGGCGACAGCCTGAACGCCCTCACGGAGGCGCTGCGCCGGCGCGGCGACATCGAGTGGGTGCCCATGCGCAACGAGGAGGCCGCCGCCTTCGCGGCCGGCGCGGAGGCGCACCTCACCGGGCAGCTCGCCGTGTGCGCGGGCAGCTGCGGCCCCGGCAACCTGCACCTCATCAATGGCCTGTATGACTGCCACCGCAGCCGGGTGCCGGTGCTGGCCATCGCCGCGCAGATTCCCTCCGTGGAGCTGGGCACCGGCTACTTCCAGGAGACGCATCCCGAGGTGCTCTTCAAGGAGTGCAGCCACTACTGCGAGCTGGTCTCCGGCCCCAACCAGATGCAGCGCACGGCGGAGATCGCCGTCCGCAGCGCCGTGGGCAAGGGCGGCGTGGCCGTGGTGGTGCTCCCCGGCGACGTCGCCATGCAGAAGGCCGAGGACGCGCGGCTCCCCACGCCAGGGTCGCTGCGCGTGTCGCCCGCCCAGCTGATGCCCGCCACCGCGCAGGTGGAGCAGATGGCCGCGCTGCTCAACCGCGGAGGACGCGTGACGCTGCTATGCGGCGCGGGCTGCGCGGGCGCGGGCGCGCAGGTGGTGGAGCTGGCGAAGCGGCTCCAGGCGCCCGTCGTCTCCGCGCTCCGGGGCAAGGAGTTCCTGGAGAAGGACAACCCCCACTTCGTGGGGCTCACGGGGCTCATCGGCTACGCGTCCGGGTACTGGGCGATGATCGACTGCGACGTGCTCCTGATGCTGGGCACGGACTTCCCCTACCGGCAGTTCTATCCGGACAGCTCGGACACCCGCATCATCCAGGTGGACGTGCGCGCGGAGAACCTCGGCAAGCGCACGCGGGTGGACCTGGGCGTGGTGGGCAGCGTGTCCGCCACCGTCCAGGCGCTCCTGCCCCGCCTCGAAACGAAGCGCGACACGAGGCACCTGGAGCGGGCGCTCGCGCACTACCGCAAGACGCGCGAGGAGCTGGACGCGCTGGGGCAGGGCACCGTGGGCAAGCGGCCCATCCGACCGACCCAGGTGGCCCGCGCGTTCGACCTCCAGGCGTCGGACGACGCCATCTTCACCTGCGACGTGGGCCTGCCCACCGTATGGGCCGCGCGCTACGCGACCATGAAGGGCGGCCGGCGGCTGGTGGGCTCCTTCAACCATGGCTCCATGGCCAGCGCGCTGGCGCAGGCCATTGGCGCGCAGAAGGCCTTCCCGGACCGGCAGGTCATCTCCTTCTCCGGTGACGGCGGCTTCACGATGCTGATGGGGGACTTCATCGGCCTGGTGCAGCTGGGGCTGCCCATCAAGGTCGTGGTGTTCAACAACAGCTCCCTGGGCTTCGTGGCCATGGAGCAGCAGGTGGGCGGAATGCTCGACGTGGGCACGGCGCTCCAGAACCCCCACTTCGCCGCGCTCGCCGAGGCCGTGGGCGTCAAGGGCCTGCGCGTGGAGGACCCGGGGCAGGTGGACGAGGCCGTCCAGCTGGCGCTCGCGACCCCCGGCCCCGTGCTGGTGGACGCCGTGGTCAGCAAGGCGGAGCTGGTGATGCCCCCGCGCATCACCGCGTCCATGGCCGCGGGCTTCACCCTGTTCGGCATCAAGGCCCTGCTCAATGGCCGCACCAACGAGGTGCTGGAGTTGGCGCGCACCAACCTCTGGCGGTGAAACCCCTGGCATTCCCGGCGGTTGGGCGGGGCTGAAGAAAAATCAGCGGGGCCGCGAATCCATCCGGCCCGTGGCCGCCTCCTGGCGTGTGAATGGGGAGCTTCCCCGTCGCACGAGGCAGGTCCCAGTGGCGTCCACGTCGCGAGGGAAGAACGCCCGGTGGTACAGCGACGTCATGCCGCCCTTGCTGATCCACTTGCCGGGGAAGAGCGGCTTGAACGCCTGGACGATGCGGTGGTGGTCCGCCGCCGCCTGCTCGATGTTGAGCAGCCTCCAGTCCGTGGGCTGCGGGGTGGAGTTGTTGAAGCAGCGGTGCTCCACCAGCAGCTGGTTGCCCTCGACGAGGTAGGTGGGCTCCATGGGGGAGTAGTACGAGCCAATGCCATAGCCCGTGCTGGCCAGCACCATGGCAGCACCGCGGGACGACTGAAGAAACTCGTCATATGGGAAATGCCTCCTGGCGTTGAAAGCGCCTACGAAGATGCCGGGTTGGCATTTCACGAAGAAGGACTTCCCAGGTGCCCTGGCCGCGGCCGTAAGGTCTCCCTCATGAACGTCCATGAGATTCGCGGCGGCTTCGGCCTGGACCACCTGGTGCGCGCGGAGCGGCCGGACCCGGAGCCCGGACCCTTCCAGGTGCGCATGCGGGTGAAGGCCACGAGCCTCAACTCGCGCGACCTGATGATGGTGGAGGGCCGCTACAACCCGCGCCAGAAGCTGCCGCTGGTGCCCAACTCGGACGGCGCGGGCGTGGTGGACGCGGTGGGGCCGGGCGTCACCCGCGTGAAGCCCGGGGACCGGGTGATGACGCTGTTCGCGCAGGGGTGGCAGGCCGGTGAGCCGACGAAGGCCATCACCGCGACCACGCTGGGCGGACCGCTGGACGGCGCGCTCGCGGACACGCTGGTCCTGCACGAGGACGGCGTGGTGCCCACGCCCGCGTACCTCACCGACGAGGAGGCCGCCACGCTGCCGTGCGCGGCGGTGACGGCGTGGAGCGCGCTCGTCACGCAGGGCGGGCTCAAGGCCGGGGACACCGTGCTGGTCCAGGGCACGGGCGGCGTGTCCATCTTCGCGCTGCAGATCGCCCGGCTGTTCGGCGCGCGCGTCATCGTCACGTCCAGCCGCGACGACAAGCTGGAGCGGGCCCTGAAGCTGGGCGCGCAGGAGGGCATCAACTACGTCACCACGCCGGACTGGGAGAAGGCGGCGCGCGCGCTCACCGGCGGCGTGGGCGTGGACCACGTGGTGGAGGTGGGCGGGGCGGGCACCTTCGAGAGGTCACTCAAGGCGCTGCGCGTGGGCGGCACCGTGTCCGTCATCGGCGTGCTGTCCGGTGGGGCGGGCCCCGTGTCGCTCATCCCCATCCTGATGCAGAACCTGCGCGTGCAGGGCGTGTTCGTGGGGCACCGTCAGTCCTTCGAGGCGATGACGCGCGCGTTCGCGCTCCATGACGTCCACCCGGTGGTGGACCGCGTGTTCCCCTTCGCGGAGGCGCGCGCCGCCTTCGAGCACATGAAGCAGGGCGCGCACTTCGGAAAGCTTGTCATCAAGGTGAGCTGACCCACGCGAAGTGGAAGTGGGCCTCCACCGTGGCGGTGGAGGTGCTCCCGGGCAGCGGCGGGAAGGGCGCCGCCTTCTTCACCGCGGCGAGCGCGGCCGCGTCCCACGCCTTGGCGCCGGACTCGGTGAGGATGGCGGTGGAGACCAGCTTGCCGTCCTTGTCGAGCACGGCCTGGACGATGGTCTTCCTCCCCAGGGCCGGCGTGCCCTTGGGGCCCGGCTGCTTCCAGGCCTTCGCCACGCGCTGGAAGGCCTGCTGCTGGTAGGCGGGGCTGTCCACCGAGCCCTGGAAGTAGGTCTGGAGCTGCGGACTGCCGCTCGCGGCCAGGGCCCCGGAAGCGAGGGCCAGCGCGAGCACCACCACGGCGGTTTTCGGGATGCGGAGCATGGGCCGAATATAGGGCCCGCTCAGCTCCTCGGCTGGGGGCCTCGGGGCGGCGCCTTCGCCTCGGCGGGCTTGCTGGCGCCCTTCTCCGGCAGCCAGGACAGGTCGTACACCGCCGCGTCGCCCGCGCTGCGCATCAGCACCACGGAGGCGCCCTGCGCGCCGCTCATCTCCAGGCCGGCGGCGAAGAGGCCCCGGTAGAAGCCGGCGATCACCACCGGGCGGCAGGTGAGCACGTAGCGCGTGGGCCCCGTCTGCTCCAGCCGCGCCTCCAGGTAGTTGGTGCCCGTGCGCAGGTTGCGCGTCATCCGCTCCAGCATCCGGTGCGGCCCCAGCAGCCGCACGCCCGCCAGCAGCGCGCTGCCGATGAGCGTGGAGCCGTAGCCCTCCAGGAAGCGCCGGCCCACCACCTCCGCGCCGTCGTCCAGCGTGGCCATGGGCGCGAGCACGGACGCCGCCAGCTTCAGCGACCCCACCCACACCTCCAGGGGATACGCCACCGCCAGCTTCCCGCGAGGATCGATGCCGATCTCGCGCAGCTGCCGCGCGCATGGCTCGTCCAGGTGGTCACCCAGGGCGCGAATCAGCCCTTCGAAGCTCTGCTGGAACACAAGGCGTTCGGGACTCGGCATGCCTTCCCACGCTAGCCGTGCGACCGGGGCTGTCTCAACCCGGTAGGTTCCCAGGGTTCAAGAACTTTACGCGGATTGTTCGGAAACGCGGTGCGCCAGGAGCCCTGACAGGTCGACCGACGCGGCTCGACATGTCGGACGAGGGGGCAGAGCGGGTGCGGTAGGGTCGTGGGCCATGCCGCACGACCCCCTCGCCGACATCTCCACGGCCGCGATGCAGGAGCGCGGCGCCTCCCGGGGGACCCCCCGCGAGGTCCCCGCGCTGACGGTGGTGTCCCACCCGGTGCCGCGGCGCGTGGGGGACCGGCGGCTGCTGGACGCGCTGGGGGCGGGGCGCGGGGTGGCCCTGTCTCGCAACGCTCCGGACTTCGCGAAGCCGGGCAGCGCGCTGGGGCTGCCGCTGGCGGATCCGTTCGTGAGCCGCAAGCCGCTGGAGCTCTCCGCCCTGCCGGACGGCGGCGTGCGGCTGACGGCGCCGGAAGACGGCACGCACGTGGTCGCGGCGGGCGTGCCGCTCCAGGGCGCGCGGGACTTCGGGCCGTCGGAGCTGAAGGACGGCGTGGCGCTGGAGCTGTCGGGCCGGGTGGTGCTGCTGCTGCACACGGTGGAGCTGGACGGCGAGGGCTCGGCGGACACGACCGGCATGGTGGGGGAGAGCGCGGGCCTGCGGCGGCTGCGCAAGCACATCGAGCGGGTGGCGGACCTGGACGTGCCGGTGCTCATCCGGGGCGAGACGGGCACGGGCAAGGAGCTGGTGGCGCAGGCCATCCACCGGCTGGGGGCGCGCCGGGCCGGGCGCTTCATCAGCGTGAACCTGGGCGCCATTCCCAAGGAGCTGGCGGCGGCGGAGCTGTTCGGGGCACGGAAGGGGGCGTACTCGGGGGCGACGCGGGACCGCGAGGGCTTCTTCGGCGCCGCGCACGGCGGCACGCTGTTCCTGGACGAGGTGGGCGAGGCGCCGCCGGAGGTGCAGGTGATGCTCCTGCGCGTGCTGGAGACGGGGGAGCTGTACCCCGTGGGCGCCAGCCAGCCGGTGAGGGTGGACGTGCGGCTCATCGCCGCGACGGACGCGCACCTGGAGGCGCAGATCCGCGACGGGCGCTTCAAGGCGCCGCTGCTGCACCGGCTGGCGGGCTACGACCTGCGCGTGCCCGCGCTGCGCGAGCGGCGTGAGGACGTGGGCCGGCTGTTCTTCCACTTCGCGCGCGAGGAGCTGGCGGCGCTGGGCGAGGCGGCGCGGCTGGACGCGGAGGAGCCGCACGCGGAGCCGTGGCTGCCCGCGCCGCTGGCGTCCCGGCTGGTGCGGGCGGCGTGGCCGGGCAACATCCGGCAGCTGCGCAACCTCACGCGGCAGCTCGTCATCGGGAGCCGGGGGCAGGCGCGGTTGCAGCTGGACCCCCAGCTGGAG
>JAFADT010000529.1 GCA_023424585.1 Pseudomonadota bacterium | reverse complement strand
GGCTTCGAGCGCTGGAGCACCCGGGCCATCCCCTACTACGGGAACAACTACGTCCCGGATGACTGGTACGGCCTCGACAACGGCATCACGGACCCGGGCTCGGAGATCAAGCCCTCGCGCCTCGTGCGCTACACGAGCGCGGTGCACGGCGGCTCGGCGGCGTTGCAGTTCGTGGTCCCCATCCAGACCGCGGAGCGCTTCACCACGGAGAAGTTCAACGTGCCGACGGGCACCTACTCCTGCTCGTACCGGGTGCGCGGCCACGGCAGCATCCGCCACCGCAGCTATTCGAGCGGCGGCTGGAGCCCGCAGACGGACTTCCTCGCCGTCGACAGCGACGCGTGGAAGCCGGTGTTCTTCCGCTTCACCGGCAACGTGCGCGACTGGCGCCTGTTCTTCTACCCCAGCCGCAGCGAAGCCGACCGCGACCACCTCCAGGTCGATGACGTCGTCTGCACGAAGGACTAGCGGCTGAAAGCCGACGCGAAGGCAGCAGGCACGGTGGGCGCTCCGCGTCGAGCGCTCACCGTGTCTCAGCTCACGTGGAACGGCACCTGCCGCTCGAACTCGCGGCTGGGGACCCCGATGACGGAGTAGGCCGGGGACTGGATGGGCGGCATGGTGTGCAGGATGCGGCGGTGGAAGGTCGGGTAGCTGGCCTTGAACTTCCCCCCGTTCCAGACGCGCAGCAGGTTGGACGTGAAGAGGCCGTTGTAGACGCCGTCGCTGGAGAGCTGGTTGTCCTGGCAGCCGGAGATGAGCAGCACCGTGGCCTTGAGCATCAGCTTCGGATCGTCCTTGGGCAGCCCCTTCAGGATGGCGTCGTACATCGCCTTGTTGTCGCGGTACGTGCGCTGCTCGATGCCCAGCGGCATCTCCTTGAAGCGCCGCTCCGCCGGCTCCGTGCTCTGCACCGAGTCCGCCAGCAACTGGAGGCTGCCGCTGGAGCGCAGGGCCGCGTAGGCCACCCGGCTCACCGTGCCGCTGTGGCAGCTGTCGGAGAGCATGAAGACCCGCACCCCGGCCTTGAGCTTCGTCATCGCCTGGTAGATCTCGTCGTCGACGAGCTCCCCGTCATACAGACACCACGTCTCGTCCAGGCCGTCGGCCTCGTCCCCGTTCATGTCGGGGAGCTGGCCGCCGTGCCCCGAGTAGGTGAACAGCAGCAGGTCCCCGGCCTGGAGCACCGTCGCGGCCTCGCCCAGCTCCGCGAGCACCTTCTCGCGCGTGGCCTCCTTCGTGAGGAAGGGACGGACGCGGCTGAACTCCCGCGCCTTCGCGATGCTGACCATGTCCTGGGCGTCCGCCTCACACGCCTGCAACTGGCCATCCCAGCCCGCGTAGTGCTTCGGATCCACCGCGTTCAACCCGATGTTGATGGAATATCCCTGCGCCATGACAGTCTCCGCCTCCTTCACCCACGGTGGAGACGGGCGCTCGGGATGGCAGGGAGGAGGCGGAGCGCGCCGCGCTCTTCCGGCCCTTCCCCCGCCAGGAGCCCGGGGCTCGCCCCCTCCGCTCCCGCATGTTCATGGCGGAATGCACCAGGCCCCCTCCCTGCTCGCGCCGGGAAGGGGCCTCTCGCTTCACGACCTCAACGGGCGCTTCAGCTCCGGCGGCGGCGAAGCACCGCCAGCGGCAGCCCCGCCAGCGCGAGCGCCCAGAACGGGGCGCTGCTCGCGGCGGCGCAGCCTCCGGAGTCCTCGCCGTCACCCGGGCCCGGCTCCTCCTGCGCCGGAGAGCCGTTGCCCACCTGGATGCTCAGCTTCGTGTTGGCGGCGCGGTCACCGGTGCTGTCCTGGTCCGCGTTCGCCGAGTTGCCCGCGCCGAAGAGGTTGATGGTCACGTCCGTGGCGGGCGCGACGAGGGAGAAGTTGAAGCGCAGCTCCGTGCCCGTGAAGGCCTGGGGCGCGGAGTGGGTCAGCTCGGCGCCCAGCTTCTTCAGCCCCGTGCCGGCGACGAGGCTGGTGTCCGCGTTGTCCACGGCGATGTCCGCGCCGCCCGTCTTCGCGGCGCCGCCCCGGATGATGAGCGAGTACTGCGCGGTGGCCCCCTTCTCCACCTTCGTGGGGCCCTCGAGCTCCACCGTGGGCGCCGCACCGCCATTGTGGCACGTGTTGCAGGTCGCCCCGCTCTTGCCAGAGTTGCCGGTGATGCCCGTGCTGGTGGCGAACGCCGTCGTCGCCGTCAGCAGCCCCATGGCCAGCAGGCCCGCGTGACGCATCGGATGTCCGAGCATGGTCGTGGGTCCTGGCTAGCGCAGTTGGAGGAAGGAGAAGGACAGGCCCTGCGTCGACACCACGGCCTTGCCGTTGTCGCCCAGCACGCGGAAGGTGGTGGACGCGGCGCCCGCGCCGAACTCCGTGTAGAGCGTCTGGTTCTCCGACTCGAAGAGGAACACACTGCCGGAGGTGGACGGGAAGTCGGCCTTCCGCGTCGCGGTCAGCGTGTCCAGCTTCAGCTCCCACCACTGCCAGCCGGTGCCGCTCGCGATGGTGCGCGGGTGCGTGCCCTCCTCCACCGGGGCGATGCTCTCATCGAGCACGCGCACGTACGCCGTCCCCGCCGTGGGGCTCGGGATGAGCGCGCCCGCGGTGCCACCGCCCACCAGCGAGTCCAGCGAGCGGTAGAACGTCGTGTCGAACTGGCGCGTCTGCGGGTCGTACCTCAGCAGGCAGGGCTCCGGGGCGTCCTGCCCCACCACCCGGCGCACCGCGGCGCCATACGCCTCCGTGGCGACGTACACCTTGCCGTCCGTGCCGAGCACGGCGTCGTGCGTGTAGCCGCAGCGCTCATCCGTCGCGATGGAGGCCGTGTCCGTGACCGTGTCGATGGAGACCACGCCCGCCTTCTTCGTGACGTTGACGCCCGCCTCCGGACGCCAGCCCACCGGCATGATGATCTGCCCGCCGGTGTGGGTCACCGCGCCGGAAAACGCCATCACCGTGTCCGGGATGACCAGCGACGTGAGCGGGATGGTGCCCGTCACCGTCATCGCCGTGGGGTTCCAGATGACGACCTGCGCGGTGGCGCCGTCGAAGAAGTACGCCTTCGTCTCCGAGACGAACTGGAAGTTGGCCTGGTACTCGCCCAGCGACGTCACGCCCTGGGGCGCGAAGCTCACCGTGCCCGCGGCCTCCAGCGCGTCCTCGGCGTTCAGCGTGTAGCGGGTCACCGTGGCGCTCGCGTCGCTCACCACGTAGACGGAGCCGGACCTGGGGATGCCCACGCCCAGCGCGCGGCCGGGCACCTTGAGGGCGCCCTCCAGCGACAGCGACGCGGCCTTCTCCGCGTCGGGCGTCAGCACCACGTAGCTCTCCACGGGGTCCGACACCAGTTGCTGCGTGGTGATGGCGTACAGCGGGCCGTCCTCTTCCGAATCGCCGCAGCCCACGAACAGGGACAGGGCGATCGCCGCGGTGGAGAGGCGGAGGGAACGCAAGGCAAACGAGTGCTTCATCGACAATGGCCTCTTGGCTTGGGGGGATGGAGCGCCTCGCATTTCCCGCCGGGACGGGGACCCGGACATGAAAATGATAGGCATTCTCATTATCACCCTCTAAAGGCGCAGAGTCCACATGTCAAGAAAGAGACGTGCACTCCTCGAACCCGGACAGCCTGGGTTGAGGTGGGAACCGGCGGACCCAGGCGCCGGGCACCTGGAGCGCCGCGCCGGTGGTCACCTCCCCCACCCGGGGGGAAGCTGACCACCGGAGAGGCAGCCGGACGTCGAGCCCTCGCGCCTACCCCTCCACCTTCGGCTGACGCGCGAGCCAGGCACGCCACTCATCGGCGGTCTCGTAGGACTCGCCGGAGAGCTGCTTCAGCACCCGGATGGCGGGGTCTCGGTTGAGGGGCACCTGGAGCGCCGACATCGCGACCAGCGTCTCCCCCAACTGGCGGATCAGCCCGGTCCGCTGCGCCTCGAGCGCCTCGGGAGACAGGTCAGCCAGCAGGTAGGAGAGGAGGAAGGTCGCCTTGTTGCGGTCGCTCGCCTCCGGGAGCGTCACCGCGTCCGCCACCGTGGCCACGTCCAGCAGGGGATTGGTCGCGACCTCCTGCGTGGCCGTCAGCACGCGCAGCACGTTGTTGCGCACGCCGCCGTCCGGATCGCGGATGGAGGGCCGCAGCCGCTGCACGGTCTCCTCGGCCGTGGGCGCGTAGGCCAGGAGGAACGCGGCCGCGCTTCGCTTCTCCGGGTCCGCGTCCTCGCGCAGGACCGCCGTCAGCGCGTCCAACCGCGGGGGCACCTTCGCGATGAACTCCGGCTCGTAGGCCGCGAGGTCCGGGTGGCCGAACCCGCCGATGCAGTGGGCCACCTTGCAGGTGGAGTCCTCTGGCAGCTTGCCCTGTATCTGGAGCTGCTGCAGGCGCTGTTCATAGTCGTGCCACCGGGTGAGCAGCCCTTCCGGATCCGCGAGGTGCCCCTGGGGCGGGGGCCGGAAGCGCAGCCGGGCCGCGTCGGCGGCGTCCACCATGTCCATCACCATGTAGACGGTGCCTTTGTACTCCTCGGCGAAGTACATGAACATCGCCAGGTGGGCGAACGCGAGGCCGTACTGCTCGCGCAGCGCCGCCGACTTCTGCTTGAAGACCGCGGGGCTGCGGACGACGGGCTTGCCCACCTCCAGCCCCAGCGCCCGCTGGACCGCCTCCCGGTCCACCTTCCGCGAACCGAATGCATCCAGGCCCGCGAGCGTGAACATCGGGAGCGGGGGCTCGGTGGCCTTCGACAGGTTGGCGCGGGCCTCCGCGACGATGCCGCTCCACGCGGGGAGGCCGTGCAGCGCCGCCAGCTCCGGGTTGTATTCGAGGTGATCCGCGTCGTAGTAGCCGCCCTGGACCGCGCGCTTGAGCGCGTCCACGGCCGCGTCCACGTGGCCCGCGAGCGAGGCACACCCCGCGGCGCGGTAGAGGGACTCCGCCCGGTCCGGTCCCTCCGCGCCCGCGTCGCCGGAGGCGCGGAAGCGCTCCGCGCACCGCTCGAAGTCCAGCGCGTCATAGGCCTGCTCCGCCTCCGCCGAGAGCTGCTGCGCCCGCGCGGCCGGGTCCGCCGCCTTCGGGGCATGCGCGCAACCCGCGCCCAACACGACCACGCCCAGCGCCATCACGAAACGCATCTGGACCATCCTTTCGAGAAAACGCGTATCTCATGCAAGCTGCGCGCGGGTTTCAAGGAGGCCCCCATGGCCAACGCCATCTCGAAGACCGCGTACTACACCCTGGCCTGCCGGGCGGAGGACGCGCGCCGGCCGCGGCCGCTGTGCGGCGACACCTTCGCCTCCCGCTTCATGGACGACGAAGCGCGGCGGGTCTGGGCCCGCTTCCAGTCCTTCGACCACGCCAACGAGAGCAACGCCGCGAGGCACCGGATCATCGACGCGCGGGTGCAGGAGGAGCTGGACCGGGCCCCCGACGCGCGGGTGGTGGTGCTGGGCGCGGGCTTCGACACGCGGGCCTACCGGCTCCGCGGCGGCCGGTGGCTGGAGGTGGACGAGCCCGCCATCCTCACGCTCAAGGACGCGAAGCTGCCGGTGACGGAGGCGAGGAACCCGCTCGAGCGGCTCCCCATCGACTTCGCGGCGGAGTCGCTCGCCCAGAAGCTCGCGCCCTACCAGGACGCACGGCGCACGCACGTCATCATCGAGGGCGTGCTCATGTACCTGTCGGATGCGCAGCGCCGGGACATGCTCGCGGTGCTCCGGCAGGTGTTCCCCCACCACGCCGTGTACTGCGACCTGATGCGCGCCACCTTCCAGCGCGAGTACGGCCGAGACCTGCACGCGGTGCTCGCCAGCATGGGCGCGTCCTTCCAGGACATGACGGACGCGCCGGAGTCCCTCTTCCTCGAGGCGGGCTACTCGGCCGCGTCCGCCACCTCCGTGCCCGTGCGCGCGCGGGAGCTCGCCGGAAAGCGCGTCCAGGCGTTCATCCTCCGGCGCTTCCTGCCCACGGTCCGGGACGGCTACCGCATCTGGAAGTTCGAGCGGCCCTGACGCCTCACTTCGCCCGGGGCGCCGCGGGCGGCTGCCCCAGCGCCACGCTCCCCAGGATGAGGCCGCCCGCCACCAGCATGGTGGGCGTCAGCGGCTCGTCCAAGATGAGCCAGGCCCAGGTCAGCGCGAACAGCGGCACCAGGTAGGTGACGACGGCGGCGCGCGGCGCGCCGATGCGCTGGATGAGGCGGTAGAACACCGCGTACCCGAGGCCGGTGCAGATGACGCCCAGGGCCGTCGTCGCCAGCCAGGGCCGCATGCCGATGGGCTCCGCGGGCCACGTGGCCACCGCGAAGGGCAGCAGCAGCACCGCGCCGCAGGCCAGCGTGGCGGCGGCGACCGCGGCGGCCGGCAGTCCGGCGAAGTGGCGGCGCACCAGGTTCGAGCCGATGCCGTAGAGGAACGCGCCCGTGGTCCCCGCCGCCACGGCCCAGGCGACGCTCGCG
>JAFADT010000527.1 GCA_023424585.1 Pseudomonadota bacterium | reverse complement strand
TCGCCATCTCGGAGGGGCTGCGCCAGGAGGTGGGCGCGGACATCCGCGTCACGGTGATCTCGCCAGGAGTCACCACGTCGGATTTGGCGGAGAGCATCAGCGACCCGGCCACGCGCGACGCCACCCGCGAGTTCCGCAAGGAGGCGATTCCGGCGGACGCCGTCGCTCGCGCCATCCGCTACGCCATCCGCCAGCCGGCGGAGGTGGACGTGAGTGAAATCATCATCCGCCCCACGTCGAGCCCATACTGAGAGGGGTTGGGCGGGACGTCAGCCTTCGCAGGGGGGTGCGCGGTCGCGCTGGGGTCCTCCACCTGCCAGCTCGACGCCCTGGCTCCCTGATGAACCCACGCCGTGGTCCCGGGACACCTGCCCGGGACCGCGGCGCTCGCGTCACATGTTGCGCCGGTACTGGCCGCCCACCTCGTACAGCGCGCGGGACAGCTGGCCCAGCGTGCACACCTTGCAGGCGTCCATCAGCGCGCCGAACACGTTGCCGTTGTCCAGGGCCGCGCGGCGCACCGCCTCCAGCGCGGCGGGCGCCGTCTTCGCGTTGCGCTTCCAGAAGGCGTCGCGCGAGGTGATGGCGTAGTCCTTCTCCTCCTTCGTCGCGCGGATCACCTCCGGCGGCGTCACCGTGGGCGAGCCCTTCGGGTCCAGGAAGGTGTTCACGCCGATGATGGGCAGCGTCCCGTCGTGCTTGAGCGTCTCGTAGTAGAGCGACTCCTCCTGGATCTTGGAGCGCTGGTACATGCGCTCCATCGCGCCCAGCACGCCGCCGCGCTCGGAGATGGCCCGGAACTCGTTGAGCACCGCCGCCTCCACCAGGTCCGTCAGCTCCTCGATGATGAAGGCGCCCTGGTTGGGGTTCTCGTTCTTCGACAGGCCGAATTCCTTGTTGATGATCAGCTGGATGGCCAGCGCCCGCCGCACGCTCTCCTCCGTGGGCGTGGTGATGGCCTCGTCGTAGGCGTTGGTGTGCAACGAGTTGCAGTTGTCGTTGAGCGCCAGCAACGCCTGCAGCGTGGTGCGGATGTCGTTGAACGCGATCTCCTGCGCGTGCAGCGAACGGCCAGACGTCTGGATGTGATACTTCAGCTTCTGCGACCGGTCGTTGCCGCCGTACTTGTCCCGGATGGCCTTGGCCCAGATGCGGCGGGCCACGCGCCCCAGCACCGCGTACTCCGGGTCCATGCCGTTGGAGAAGAAGAACGACAGGTTGGGCGCGAAGTCGTCGATGTGCATCCCACGCGACAGGTAGTACTCGACGAAGGTGAAGCCGTTGGCCAGCGTGAAGGCCAGCTGGGAGATGGGGTTCGCCCCGGCCTCCGCGATGTGGTACCCGGAGATGGACACCGAGTAGAAGTTCCGCACCTTCTGGTCGATGAAGTACTGCTGGATGTCGCCCATCACGCGCAGGGCGAACTCCGTGGAGAAGATGCAGGTGTTCTGCGCCTGGTCCTCCTTGAGGATGTCCGCCTGCACCGTGCCGCGCACCGCCTGGAGCGTGGACGCGCGGATCTTCGCGTAGACCTCCGGCGGCAGCACCTCATCCCCGGACACGCCCAGCAGGAGCAGGCCCAGCCCGTCGTTGCCCTGGGGCAGCTCGCCCTGGTAGCGCGGGCGCGGCAGGCCGCGCTCCTGGTAGAGCGCGTCGATCTTCTTCTCGACCTCCTCCACCTTGCCGTTGGCGCGGATCCACTTCTCGCACTGCTGGTCCACCGCGGCGTTGAGGAAGAAGCCCAGCAGCATGGGCGCCGGGCCGTTGATGGTCATGGACACGGACGTGGACGGGTCCGCGAGGTCGAAGCCGGAGTAGAGCTTCTTCGCGTCGTCCACGTTCGCGATGGACACCCCCGAGTTGCCCACCTTGCCGTAGATGTCCGGCCGGTGGTCCGGGTCCTCGCCGTACAGCGTCACCGAGTCGAACGCCGTGGACAGGCGCTTCGCCGGCAGGCCGCGCGACACGTAGTGGAAGCGCTTGTTGGTGCGCTCCGGGCCGCCCTCGCCCGCGAACATGCGCGCGGGGTCCTCGCCCTCGCGCTTGAGCGGGAAGACGCCCGCGGTGAACGGGAAGGCGCCCGGCGCGTTCTCCCGCAGGAGCCACGTCAGGATGTCGCCCCAGTCCTCGTACCGGGGCAGCGCGATCTTCGGCACGCGCAGGTGCGACAGCGTCTCCGAGATGAGGTCCAGCTCGATGACCTTGTCGCGCACCTGGAACTGGTACTTGGACGCGGCGTAGCGCTTCTTCGTCGCGGGCCACTCGGTCAGCAGGCGCCGGCAGTCCGCGTGCAGGCGGCTCTCCAGGTCCTGGTACAGCGCCACCAGGTCGCCCAGGTACGCGGGCTCGCCCTCCACGCGCTCCGTCACCTGCACCACGTCGGCCGCGTCCTTCGGCTCGACGATCTCCAGCTTCTTCTTCCCCACGTTCTGGCGCAGGGCCTGGATGGTGCCGTGCAGCTGGTACATGCGCCGGGCGATGGCGGCCTGGGCGCGCACGAAGCCGTCGTAGCCCTCGCAGGCCTCGACGATCTCCGCCAGGTAGCGCGTGCGCTCCGGGGGGATGATCCACTTCTTCTCGCTCATGCCGGGGGAGAGCGCGAAGCGGCTGTCCAGCTTCGCGCCCGTCTTCCTCACCAGCGCGTCGATGAGGGCCCGGTACAGCGTGTTCATGCCCGGGTCGTTGAACTGCGACGCGATGGTGCCGTACACGGGCACCGCGTCGTCGCCGAGCGTGAAGGCGTTGTGGTTGCGCTTCCACTGCTTGCGCACGTCGCGCAGCGCGTCCAGCGACCCGCGCTTGTCGAACTTGTTGATGGCGATGACGTCCGCGAAGTCGAGCATGTCGATCTTCTCGAGCTGCGTCGCCGCGCCGTACTCGGCCGTCATCACGTAGAGCGCCACGTCCGAGTGCTCGGTGATCTCCGTGTCCGACTGCCCGATGCCGGAGGTCTCCACCACGATGAGGTCGAAGCCCGCCGCCTTGCAGACCTCGATGGAGTGGGCGACGTGCCGGGACAGGGCCAGGTTGCTCTGGCGGGTGGCCATCGAGCGCATGTAGACGCGCGGGTTGTCGATGGCGTTCATGCGGATGCGGTCGCCCAGGAGCGCGCCGCCGGACTTGCGCTTGGACGGATCCACGGAGAGCACCGCCAGCGTCTTGTCCGGGAAGTCCGCCAGGAAGCGGCGCACCAGCTCGTCCACCAGGCTGGACTTGCCGGCGCCGCCCGTGCCGGTGATGCCCAGCACGGGCACCCGGGGCGCGTTGGCGACGGCCGTCTTCAGCGCGGCGCGCAGGTCCTCGCCCGCGTCCGCGAAGTTCTCCGCGATGGTGATGAGGGACGCGATGCGCTCCGGCTCGCGGGGCAGCGGGTCCTGGAGCAGCCCCTGGAAGTCCTGGGAGCGCTTCTCGAAGTCACACTGGGAGATGAGGTCGTCGATCATCCCCTGGAGGCCCATGGCGCGGCCGTCGTCCGGGGAATAGATGCGCGCGACCCCGTACCGGTGCAGCTCCTCGATCTCCGCGGGGAGGATGGTGCCGCCGCCACCGCCGAACACCTTGATGTTCGCGCCGCGCTCGCGCAGCAGGTCAATCATGTACTTGAAGTACTCGACGTGGCCGCCCTGGTAGGACGTGAGGGCGATGCCCTGGGCGTCCTCCTGGATGGCGCAGTCGACGATCTCCGCCACGGACCGGTTGTGGCCCAGGTGGATGATCTCCGCGCCGGAGGACTGCATCAGGCGGCGCATCACGTTGATGGCCGCGTCGTGTCCGTCGAAGAGGCTGGCGGCCGTGACGATGCGGACGTGGTGGCGGGGCCGGTACGGCTGGGGAGCGGTGTTCGGTTGGGGGTGTCGCACGGGCGTACACTAGGAGTGCGGTGCAGGCCCGGCAAGCGATTGAGGCAGGCGTTGCGCGCTGGACGACGCGGCTTGTCAGGGCTGCGATTGCGGCAGGAACGCGCCCAGCACACGCAGTGCGGCGGAGGTGGGCGTCGCGCGCCCTTCGCGTACGGCCTGCTCCAACTCCGGCACCAGGGCGGCCACCGCGGGGTGCGCCCGCAGGGCCGCTCGCAGGCCGTCGTTCACCATGGCCCACATCCAGCCCACCTGCTGCTGGGTGCGCCGGTGGGACAGCTCGCCGGAGGCCTGGCGCTTCGCGAGGACGTCCTCCACGGCGCTCCACAGCGCGCCGATGCCGCTGCCCTCCAGGGCGCTGCACGTGGTGACCACCGGCTCCGCGCCGGGGCGCATCAGGTGCAGGGCGGCGCGGTACTCCGCGCGGGCCCGCGTGGCGCGCGGCAGGTTGTCGCCGTCCGCCTTGTTGATGGCCACCATGTCCGCCACTTCGAGGATGCCGCGCTTGATGCCCTGCAGCTCGTCGCCGGCGCCCGCGAGCATCAGCACCAGGTAGAAGTCCACCAGGTCCGCGACCACCGTCTCGGACTGGCCCACGCCCACCGTCTCCACCAGCACCACGTCGAAGCCGGCGGCCTCGCAGAGCAGCAGCGTCTCCCGCGTCTTGCGCGCGACGCCGCCCAGCGTGCCGCTGGAGGGGCTGGGGCGGATGTACGCGGCCTGCTCGCGCGCCAGCCGGTACATGCGCGTCTTGTCGCCCAGGATGCTGCCGCCCGTGATGCTGCTGGACGGGTCGATGGCGAGCACCGCCACCTTCTGGCCGCCCCCCACCAGGTGCATGCCCAGCGCGTCGATGAACGTGCTCTTGCCCACGCCCGGCACGCCGCTGATGCCCACGCGGCGGCTCCGGCCGGTGTGGGGCAGGAGCCGGGTGAGGACCTCCTGCGCGAGCGCGGCGTGGCGCGGGTGCTCGCTCTCCACCAGCGTGATGGCGCGCGCGAGCACCGCCCGGTCGCCCGCGCGCACGCCCTCCACGTAGGTGTCCACGGGCAGCGGCTTCACGCCGCCTCCTGCTCGGCGGCCAGCTTGTCGAGCAGCTCGATGGCCGCCTTCGCGATGACGGTGCCCGGGCCGAAGATGGCGGCGGCGCCGGCGGCGCGGAGCGCGTCGTAGTCCTGCGGCGGGATGACGCCGCCCACCACGACCATGATGTCCTCGCGGCCCAGGGCCTTGAGGGCGTGCTTGAGCTGCGGCACCAGCGTGAGGTGGCCCGCGGCCAGCGACGACGCGCCCACCACGTGCACGTCGTTCTCCACCGCCTGGCGCGCGGACTCCTCCGGCGTCTGGAACAGCGGGCCGATGTCCACGTCGAAGCCCAGGTCCGCGAACGCGGTGGCGATGACCTTCTGCCCGCGGTCGTGGCCGTCCTGGCCCATCTTCGCGATGAGGATGCGCGGCCGGCGGCCGAAGCGCTGGAGGAAGTCATCCGCCTTCGCCCGCGCCTCCGCGATGCCCCGCGCCTGCCCCGCTTCCGCTGAATACACGCCCGTCACCCCGCGCACGGTGGCCTCGTAGCGCCCGAAGACCTTCTCCAGGGCGTCGCTGATCTCCCCCACGGTGGCCTTCGCCCGCGCCGCGTCGATGGCCAGCGCCAGCAGGTTGCCCTCGCCGCGCCGGCCCGCCTCCGTGAGCGCGTCCAGGCGGCGGCGGACCTCTTCGCCGTCGCGCTCCGCGCGCAGCTCGCGCAGGCGGGCGATCTGCGCCTCGCGCACGGCGGAGTTGTCCACCTTGAGGATCTCCAGGGTGTCCGCGCGCTCCGGCGGGTACTTGTTCACGCCGATGATGGCCTGGCGCCCGGAGTCGATGCGCGCCTGCGTGCGCGCGGCGGCCTCCTCGATGCGCAGCTTGGGCAGGCCCGCCTCGATGGCCTTCGTCATGCCGCCCAGCGCCTCCACCTCCTGGATGTGGCCCCAGGCCTTCTGGGCCAGCTCGTGGGTGAGGCGCTCCACGTAGTAGCTGCCGCCCCACGGGTCGATGACGCGCGTGGTGCCGCTCTCCAGCTGGAGGTACAGCTGGGTGTTGCGGGCGATGCGCGCGCTGAAGTCGGTGGGCAGCGCGATGGCCTCGTCCAGCGAGTTGGTGTGCAGGCTCTGGGTGTGGCCCTGCGTCGCGGCCATGGCCTCCACGCAGGTGCGCACGACGTTGTTGTAGACGTCCTGCGCGGTGAGGCTCCAGCCGGACGTCTGGCAGTGGGTGCGCAGCGCCAGGCTCTTGTCGCTCCTGGGCTGGAAGCCCTTGATGAGGCGGGCCCAGAGGAGGCGGGCCGCGCGCATCTTGGCCACCTCCATGAAGAAGTTCATCCCGATGGCCCAGAAGAACGACAGGCGCGGGGCGAACGCGTCCACGCCCAGGCCGGCGGCGAGGCCCGCGCGCACGTACTCCACGCCGTCCGCGAGCGTGTAGCCCAGCTCCAGGTCCTGCGTCGCGCCGGCCTCCTGCATGTGGTAGCCGCTGATGCTGATGCTGTTGAAGCGCGGCATCCGCTCCGCCGTGAACTTGAAGATGTCCCCGATGATGCGCATCGAAGGCGCTGGCGGATAGATGTACGTGTTGCGGACCATGAACTCCTTGAGGATGTCGTTCTGGATGGTCCCGCTGAGCTGCTCGGGCTTCACGCCCTGCTCCTCGGCCGCGACCACGTAGAGCGCGAGCACGGGGAGGACGGCGCCGTTCATCGTCATCGACACGCTCATCTGGTCGAGCGGGATGCGGTCGAACAGGATGCGCATGTCCTTGATGGAGTCGATGGCGACGCCCGCCATGCCCACGTCACCCGCGACGCGCGGGTGGTCGCTGTCGTAGCCCCGGTGCGTGGCCAGGTCGAACGCGATGGACAGGCCCTTCTGCCCGGCCGCGAGGTTGCGGCGGTAGAAGGCGTTGGACGCCTCCGCCGTGGAGAAGCCCGCGTACTGGCGCACCGTCCACGGCTGCTGCACGTACATGGTGGAGTAGGGGCCGCGCACGAACGGCGGCAGGCCCGGCAGCGAGCCCAGGTGCGCCACGCCCTCCAGGTCCTCGGGGGTGTAGAGCGGCTTCACCGGGATGCCCTCGGGCGTGTCCCAGCGCTCGGCGGCGGCCGTGGCCTGGCCCGCGTGCGCGCGCTGCTGCTCCAGCACGGCCGCGGGCGGCTGGGTTTCGGGGGCGTCGAAGGCGACGCGGGAGAAGTCCGGAACGGTGGGGCGCATCAGGCCACTCCGAGCTGCTGGTGCAGCGTCTTCAGGAGCTGGAACAGGTCCGCTCCCGCGTAGAGGAAGAGGTCCACGCCGGCCGCGCGGAAGGCGGCCTCGTGGTCACCGGGGCGGCCCGCGACGGCGACCGTGCGGGCGCCCTTCGCCTTGAGGGCCGCGACATAGGCGGGCACGGCCTCCGGGTAGAGCGCGTCCGGGCCGGAGATGACCGCGAGCGGCGTGTCCGCCTTCGCGAACAGCTCCGCGGCGGCGCTCGCGTCCGCGAAGCCGTGGTGCTCGTCCGCCTCGATGCCGCCCACGGCGAGCACGTTGGTCACCCACGTGGAGCGCGCGGTGTGCTCCGCCACGGTGCCCAGGCTCGCCATGAAGGCGCGAGGCCGGACGCCGTGCGCCGCGTGGTAGCGGTCGCTCGCGTCGCGCAGGGCCTCGAAGGCCTCCGCCACGCGGACGGGCTGGAGCGGCGCGACGGCGCCCTCCTCGCGCG
>JAFADT010000787.1 GCA_023424585.1 Pseudomonadota bacterium | reverse complement strand
CTGTTCCTGGGGGCGCTCGCGCAGGTGTACGCGGCGAAGGGGATGGCCGGGTGGTTCTGGGCGTGGATCCTCCCGCACGGCATCCCGGAGATTTCAGCCATCTGCATCGCGGGCGCGGCGGGGCTCGTGATTGCTCGGGGGATGGTGGCGCCGGGTGGGTTGTCGCGCGGGCAGGCGCTGCGCAAGGAGGCCGTGACGGCGGTGAAGCTGCTGTTCGGCACGCTGGCGCTGTTCGTGCTCGCGGGCTTCATCGAGGGCACCGTGTCGCAGATCCACCCGCCGAAGCTGTCGGTCACCTTCAAGGTCACCTTCGCGCTCACGGTGGGGGCGGGCGTCTATGCGTACCTGCTGTCGGACTGGATGCGCGGCCGGCGGAGCGGCGCGCGGGCGACGCCGGAGCTGGCGGGATGAACAGGCCGGACCTGTCCGTGCCTCCGCTGCCGCGCGAGCCGGAGGTGCTGATTGAGTGCCCGCGCTTCTCGATGGTGAAGCGGCGCGCGGATGGCTCGGTGGACTTCGTGTCGCCGCTGCCGTGTCCGTACAACTACGGCTCCATTCCGGGCCTGTTGGCGGATGATGGAGACCCGTTGGACGCGGTGGTGCTGGGGCCTCGCCTGTCGCAGGGGCAGCGCGTGCGCGTGCCGGTGGTGGCCGTGCTGGGCTTCATCGACGCGGGGAGGGGCGACCCGAAGGTGGTGTGCGGGACGCACCCGATGACGGCCTCCGAGCGCGTGGGCCTGGAGCGCTTCTTCCGCGTCTACGCGCTGTTCAAGCGCGGCCTGCACCGCGTGCGCGGCGACGCGCCGGACACGCGGTTCGTGGGCTGGCTGCGCGAGGGCGCCGACCTCTAGCCGAGGGGCCCGGTCATCCGCAGGAGGGTCCTGTTGGCCCGCCCTAGAGGACGCCGCGCGCCTTGATGTCGAGATACCGGTTCACCGCCGCGAGGCTCAGCTCGTCCGGTGCGACGTCCAGCATCTGCACGCCGCCCTTGCTCACGCGCGCCTTGAGCACCTCGCGGTCCGTGAGCAGCTCGGACGCCACCGCGTGCTGGAAGGCCTCCTCCGGCCCGGACGGGGGCGTGCGCAGCAGCTTCTGCAGCGCGGTGTCCTTCACGGACAGGCACAGCGGGACGTGGCGGCGCGCCAGGCGGTGCAGCGGGGCCACCAGCGTTCCTGCCTGCTCCTCGTCGAGGAAGTCCGTGAAGACGCACAGCAGGCTGCGCCGGTTCAGGCGCACGTTCAGCTCCTTGAAGAGCGCCAGGTAGTCCACGTAGGTGAGGCTGGGCGTCGCGGAGTAGAGCGTGTCCACCAGCTTGCGGTACTGGCCCCGGCCCGCCGCGGGCGGCAGGTAGGCCTTCACGCCGTCCGCGAAGAGGGCCAGGCCCACGCGGTCCCCGTTGCGGATGGCCACGAACGCGAGGAACAGCGCCGCGTTCACCGCGTGGTCCAGCTTGGTGAGGCCGTCCACCTGCGCAGCCATGGAGCGCCCCGCGTCCACGCAGATGAGCAGCGCCTGCGAGCGCTCCGACTCCAGCACCCGCGTCACCGGCTTGCCCCGGCGCGCGGTGGCCTTCCAGTCCACGTCGCGCACGCTGTCGCCCTGGGCGTAGTCGCGCAGGCGCGCGAACTCGCTGCCCTGGCCGTCGCGGCGCAGCTGCCGCAGGCCCAGGTTCACCAGGTCCAGCGCCGCGCCGGAGAGCAGCAGCCGCCGGGCCCCGCGCAGGTCCGGGTACACCGACACCGAGCGCTCCGCGGGGAAGGCGCGCTCGTGCGAGACGAGCCCCAGCGGGCCGCGCACGCGCACATGCACGTCGCCGAAGCTGAACCTGCCGCGCTTCGAGGGCGTGGCCCGGTACACCCACTGCGTCTGGCTGTCCGGCGTGAGGCGCAGCGTGGCCTCCGGGGGCTCCGGGGTGAAGGACGGGGGCACGTCGTCCTTCACGCGCACCTCCACCGTGCCGCGCCCCCGGTGCACCAGCTTCAGCTCGACGCGGTTCGCCACGCCCACGTTGAGGCGCTCCGGCAGCGCGCGCTCCACCTCCAGCCGCACGCGGCGGGCCCGGAGGAAGTCGAACGCGGCCAGCGCCACGGCCAGCGCGTCCAGCGCGAGCACCGCGCCGCCCAGGCCCGGGAAGAAGCCCGCCAGCGCCATGGGCAGCGCGAGCAGGGCGAGCAGCCCCCACAGGCGCTCGGAGGGAATCACCGGGGGACCTCGACGCCCTGGACCACCTCGCGCAGCACGTCCGCCGGCGTGGCGCCGTCGAGCTCCGCGTCCGGCGACAGGAGCAGGCGGTGGCGCAGCACCGGGCCCACGAGGAAGCGCACGTCGTCCGGGGTGACGAAGTCGCGGCCCCGCAGCGCCGCCAGCGCCTTCGACGCGAGCAGCAGGTGCACGCCCGCGCGAGGCCCCGCGCCCAGGCGGATGTTGGGCGAGCCGCGCGTCGCCGCCACCAGCTTGCGGATGTAGCCCAGCACCGGGGGCTCCACGTTCACCAGGTTGAGCGCCGCGCGCGCCTGGAGCAGGCCGTCCTTCGTCACCGCCGCGTTCACGCCCGCGCGCGCCAGGTCGCCCGCGTCGAAGCCCCGGTGCACGGACTCGAGGATGGCGTCCTCCTCCTCCGGCGCGGGGTAGCCGACCTCAATCTTGAGGAGGAAGCGGTCGAGCTGCGCCTCGGGGAGCGGGTACGTGCCCTCCGACTCGACCGGGTTCTGCGTGGCGAACACCGTGAACATGGGCGACAGCTGGAGGTTCCTGCCCTCCAGCGACACGGCGCGCTCCTGCATGGCCTCCAGCAGCGCGGACTGCGTCTTGGCCGGGGCGCGGTTGATCTCGTCCGCCAGCAGCAGGTCCGTGAAGATGGGGCCGCGCGCGAGCACGAAGGCCTGCGACTTCAGGTCGAAGACGCTGGTGCCCAGGATGTCCGCGGGCATCAGGTCCGGCGTGAACTGGATGCGCTTGAAGTCCGCGCCCACGCTGCGCGACAGCGCCTTGGCCATCAGCGTCTTGGCCACGCCGGGCACGCCCTCCAGCAGGATGTGCCCGCCCGCCACGAGCCCGCAGAGCATCAGCTCCAGCGGTTCGTCCTGCCCGACCACGGCCTTGCGCACCTCGGCGAGGACGCCCTCGCGGATGGCGTTCGCGGACCGCACGGCGTCGCCGTTGTCCGTGAGGGGAGGAGGGGAGAAGGGCGGGGCGTTCATGTCGTTCCGGGGCGAGGCCGGCCGGTGCCGGCGGGGTGGATGCGCTCGCGCACGTGCGCGGCGGAGG
>JAFADT010000497.1 GCA_023424585.1 Pseudomonadota bacterium | reverse complement strand
CGCGCGCAGCCGGTACACCCGGCTGTCGCCCACGTGCGCCACCACCGCGCGCGCCCCGGCCACCAGCACCAGGGCCAGCGTCGTCGCCCCCGGCTTGCCCAGGGCGTCCATCTCACGGCGGATGTTGGCGTGCGTGTCCTCCACCGCGGTCGCCGCGTAGAGGGGCAGGTCGCCACCGTCCACGAGCGCCGACGCCGTGCTGGCGATGGCGGACTCAACGGCGAGCACCGACGCGCGGTCGATCCCCTCGTAGCTGCCCACCCCGTCCGCCACCACGCCGAGCCACCCGGCGGGCCCCTCGCAGAACCCCACCGCGTCCTGCTGGTAGTCCCGGCGGCCCTGCTTGGAGTCCCAGCCCGCCTGGAGGGGGCGGCTCATCGGCCACCGCCCTTCTTGCCATCAATGACAGACGCAGTCTCCGGAACGAAAACGGAGGAAGCACGGAGGCGCTGCAACTCCGCAACGGCTGATTCCAAGGCGTGGTGCGTACAGGCCTGGGCAGGAGAGCCAGGCCAGCACGCCAAGCCGCAGGAAACGCACCCGAGCACAGGCGCCACCGACCTCGCGAAGGCGAGGACTGCACCCGGTCCGGCGTCAGCTACTGTGCCGCAACGCCACGACAGCGCCACGGACCGGCTGAGCCCTGGAGCCCGCGCCCCCCGTCCCGACGAAATCTCCAGTCGGAACAGGGGGTTGCGGAGTGACCCCGACAGGAATCGAACCTGTGGCCTGCGGTTTAGGAAACCGCCGCTCTATCCAACTGAGCTACGGGGTCGGAAGGTGGCCGGCGTTATAGCAGGCGACCCGGTGCGCGCAACGGGTCTGATGCCCGTCCGGGCCCGCGCTGTCCACCGCCTCCTCGAACGGACCCTGGGCCGGCGGGCGCTCCTCCCAACTTCAGCCCGCAGTTGCTGGCTCCCGCACCCGAAGTGTCTGTCTTTGACGGGCGTGCCTCGGGACGAAACGGGCACGTCAAGTGAGATCCGCGCCCCACCCCGCTTCCGCGCCTGGCCTGGAAGTCAGCACCTTGAGTTCAGGCGCGGAATCATCAACATTGGCGACTCACGCGTGCTTCCGGGCTTGCCCGGGAGCCTGCTTGCCCACACTGGCAGCCACATCCCGCGCCGGGTCCCCTGGTTCCGGCGGGCGCCCTCGCGAGAACTCCATGCTCGACCGCCCGATGTACCTGAAGCCCGATGTCGCCATCGAGCCGCTGTTCAACCAGTGGTACGTCTGGTGGTACCTCATCTCCCCCGCCACCGCGCCGCTGTTCATCTCGCGCCTGCACCTGAAGCTGATGCAGTCGTTCGTCGCGAACCCGGACGTGCACGTCGCCGCGCTCCAGAACCCGGCGCTCATGGGCGGCCCCTTCATCAACCACCCCGTGTCGCGCGTGAACGAGGTGAAGGCCCTGCTCGAGCGCACCACCCGCGAGCAGGCGGACATGCTGGCCTACACCAAGGCCGTGTCGGACCTGGAGCAGCTGCTCGCCAGCGCCAAGGGCGACTCGCTGGAGCCGCTCTACGCCAAGGTGCCGGACATCCTCCGCGGCTACGTGGAGCTCCACTACGACCTCGCCCACCGCGCCAACGCCCGCATCATGGAGCCGCTGCTCTACCGCAGCGGCTTCTACAAGGAATCGTCGCAGAGCATCTCGCTGATGCGCGTGACCGGTGACGCCCGCAAGTACGTCTTCAGCACCCCGCGCCTGGAGGGCGATTCGCCCCTGTGGCTCCAGGTGCCCTACCGCCACGAGGGCATCGACGCCCTCTTCCGCATGCGCCACACGCCGGGCAGCCCCGGACAGGTCGCGGAGCTGCTGGGCGTGCCCTCCTCCGCCGCGGACGCGTTCGCGGACCTCTTCACGGAGCAGGCCCCGCGCAAGCCCGAGCCGTACACCGGCCCCGGCGTGCGCGTGCGCTACTTCGGCCACGCGTGCGTGCTGATGGAGACGCGCGAGGTGTCCGTCCTCACCGACCCCGTCATCAGCTACGAGTTCCCCACCTCGCAGAACCGCTTCACCCACGCGGACCTGCCCGAGAAGATCGACTACGTCCTCATCACCCACGGCCACGCCGACCACCTGATGATGGAGACGCTGCTCCAGCTGCGTCACCGCATCGGCACCATCGTCGTGCCCCGCGCGAACGCGTACTCGCTGGCGGACCCCTCGCTGCGCCTCGTGCTGGAGAAGACGGGCTTCCGCAACGTCGTGGAGATCGACGACCTGCAGGAGCTCCAGATCCCCGGCGGGTCGCTCATGGGCATCCCCTTCATCGGCGAGCACAGCGACCTGGCGGTGCAGGCGAAGACGGCGCACCTGGTGCGGCTGGCCGGCCGCTCCCTGCTGATGGCTGCGGACTCCAACGCCCTGGAGCCGCGCATGTACCAGCACCTGACGGAGCTGGTGGGCCCGCTGGACGCGCTCTACCTGGGCATGGAGTGCGAGGGCGGCCCGATGAGCTGGATGTACGGCCCGCTGCTCACCCAGCCCCTGCCGCGCAAGATGGACCAGTCCCGGCGGCTCAACGGCTCCGACAGCGCTCGCGCCACGGAGATCCTCAACCACCTGAGCCCGAAGGAGGTCTTCATCTACGCCATGGGACAGGAGCCCTGGCTGCGCCACGTCATGGTGCTCCAGTACGACGAGTCCGCGCCCCAGATGATCGAGTCCAACAAGTTCATCGACGTCTGCAAGGGCCGCGGCATCCCCGCCGCGCGCCCCTTCCTGAGCATGGAGCGCATCCTGGAGTAACCGGCGGCCCTCCGCAGGGCGCCGGCCCTTGACGCGGGCCTCAGCGCTTGCGGCGCTGGAGCTTGCGCAGGCCCGCGAGCAGCGCCTCGCCGTCCGGCGTCCCCAGCCCCGTGCACGCGTTCCACAGCGTGGCGTCGCTGGCGAAGTACGCGCCGTTGCCCCCCTGGGTGATGCGCCGGACGACGGGCTCGCCCTCGGTGACGAGCGCGTACAGGCGGGGGTGGAGGAAGCCCACCCGCCCCCCTAGCGCCTCGTTGAGGCGGACGATGAGCGCGGCCCACATGGGCGCCGCGGCGCTCGTGCCCGCGGCCACGCCCTGCTGGCCCTTGAAGACGATTTGATAGCCGGTGTGCAGGTCCGCGTTCGCCGCGACGTCCGGCACGCCCCGGCCGGTGCTCCGGGAGACCGCGAACGCGCCGTTCTTCCATGACGACCTCACCAGCTCCGGCACGCCCATGCCCTGCTGGTACAGCGGCAGCGCGTTCATGGAGCTGACCCCGCCGCTGCTCGCGCCCGCGGCCGTGGACATGCTCCCGATGACGCCCATGGACATCGCCTCGCCCAGCCGGTTCCACACGCGCTCGTGGTGGAGCTCCTCCCCCGCTGCTTCCAGGGTCGTGCCGCCGCACCCCAGCACCAGCGCGCTCGCGGCGGGGTAGCTCGTCGCGGCCAGGGTGATGGCGCCCGTGGGCGAGCGGGCATTCACCGGCACCTGCGAGCCCAGGTCCCCGGACGCGGCGCACACGGTGATGCCCAGCAGCGCCGCCTCGACGAAGAGCCGCTCGAAGGCCAGCTCCTCGCCCTGCTGGATGAGCGACCCTTCGTAGAAGGACCAGCTGGTGGTCAGCACCGACGGCCGGTGCTCCCGGTCGCTGAGGGCGACCGCCAGCACGCGGTGGTAGTCGCGCAGCGAGTAGTCCTTCGAGCCGGCGTTGTAGACGACGACGCGCGCCGCCGGACACACCGCGGCCACCAGCTCCACGTCCATGGTGACCTCCGCGTCGGAGGCCGTGTTGAGGACGCTCGTCTTGTTCGGCCCCACGTTCACCACCGGCGCCGTGCGCTTCACCCCCACGGACTTCAGCGACGCCTCCAGGTCCGCCGGCCTGTAGCCACCCGCCAGCTCGATGATGCCCACGCACTGGCCCTCCCCCTCGTTCCGGGGATAGCGATAGAGGCGGGCCACCTGCGGCGCCGTGTACGAGCGCACTCCAGCCCGCAGCGCCATCTCCCGGGAGAGCGGCAGGGCCGCCACGTTGTGGGTGACGAGCGGCCGGGTGTCCAGGCCCAGGACCCACTCCGCCACGCCCTCCAGCGCGCGCGGCAGCGTCACCGGCTTCGTGTGGGTCAGGTAGGACATCCGCCCGTGCGTGATGCGCCGCAGGTCCACGCCAAAGGCCTTGCGCATCGCGGCCGTGGAGCCGCGGAGCGTGACGCAGGCGCGGTCGCGCTGCTCGGAGGTGACGGTCAGGCCGTGGGACTTCGCGAAGCGCCGCACGGCGGCCAGGTGCCTGGGGTTCGCGCCGTACTTCGCCTCGAACTCCTCGTGCGTGAGCGGGCGGCGCGGAGGACTCGCGCACAGCTCCTTCACCGTGGGCAGCGGCGAGCCGTGGCGCAGGAGCAGGGTCACCTCCAGGGTGCCGGTGGCGACGCGGCTCCGAAGCGGGGGGTGGAGGGACGCCGGGGACACACGCGCGCTCTGCGCCAGGGGGATGCGGGGGGCCATGGGCGTCGTTCTATCACGCGGCGTCCGGGTCCCCGGCAACCGGCCCCCCCGTCGTATCCAGGGACGCGGGCCCCGGTTAGGCTCGCCCGCCTGCTCATGGACCGCGTCCTCCGCATCAAGCCCCACCTGCGCGCCGAGGTGCTCGACTCGCGGCGCGTGTTCCTCGTCGGGGAGCGCGCCCAGTTCCTGCTGGAGGGCGAGCTGCACGCGAGCATCGTGCCCCTCCTGGATGGCAAGCGCACCCTGGCGAGCGTCATCTCCGCGCTGTCCGGGCGGGCCTCCGCGCCAGAGGTGCTCTACGCGCTGTCGCTCCTCGAGGAGCGCGGGCACGTGGAGGAGGCACATGACGTGTTCGACGCCAGCGTCGCCGGCTTCTGGGAGTCGCTGGGCGTGGGCGCGACCACCGCCGCCGGGCGGCTCCTGGACATGTCCGTCGCCGTGCGCGCCGTGGACGGCGAGGACGCGGAGCGGCTGGCCGAGGCGCTGCGCGACACCGGCCTGGACGTGCGCGACGACGCCGGGCAGCACGTGCTGCTGGTGGACGACTACCTGTCGCAGGAGGCGCTCGCGCTGGCCCGGGAGGCGCGGCGCGCGGGCGCCGCGTTCCTCCCGCTGAAGGTGTCCGGCACCGCGTGCCACGCGGGCCCGGTGGTGGGCCCCGAGCGCGCCTGCTGGGCGTGCCTCACCGCGCGGCTGTCGGACAACCGCCCCATCGAGAAGTACCTCGCGCGCAAGGGCCTCTCCCCGCGCGCCACCCGCCCACCGCGCACGGGCCTGCCCACCACCGCGCAGGCGGGGCTGTCCTTCGCGGCGACGCTCGTGGCCCGCTGGGTGGTGGACGGCCCCGGCGGCGCGGGGCAGACGCGGCTGTGGACGCTGGACTTCGCCACCTGGAAGCTGGAGTCGCACGGGGTGACGCGCCGTCCGCAGTGCCCGGACTGCGGCGACCCACACTGGATGGAGGCGCGCGCGCGGGCGCCCGTGGAGCTGACCTCGCGCCCCAAGCGCTTCACCGACGACGGCGGCCACCGCATCCTCACGCCGGAGGAGACCTGGGAGCGGCACCGCCACCTCATCAGCCCGGTGACGGGCGTGGTGAGCGACCTGCGCGCGGTGCCAGGCGACGCGCTCCTGGGCCACATCCAGTCCGCCGTCTTCCGCGTGTGCCCGTGGACGGACGCGCCGGCCCCCGACGACTTCCACCGCGTGGCCAGCGGCAAGGGCCGCACGGAGGCCCAGGCCCGCGCGGGCGCGCTGTGCGAAGCGCTGGAGCGCTACAGCGCGGTGTTCCAGGGCGACGAGCCCCGCGTCCACGCCACGGCGTCCCAGCTGGGCAGCCAGGCCGTGCACCCGGACCTGCTCCAGCACTTCAGCGCCGCGCAGCTCCAGTCGCGGACCGAAGGCGGGGCCCGCCGCGACATGCGCACCGCGGTGCCCCGTCCCTACGCGGATCAACCCATGGACTGGAGCCCCGCGTGGTCGCTCACGCACGGGGTCCACAGGTACGTGCCCACGTCGTTCGCGTACCTCTTCGCGCCCACGCCCGCGGACGGGCCGTTCTGCCTCTTCAACTCCAACGGGAACGCGGCCGGCAACTGCGTGGAGGAGGCC
>JAFADT010000489.1 GCA_023424585.1 Pseudomonadota bacterium | reverse complement strand
CCTTCCGCGTCCTGCCTTGCTGCCCCGTACCGCCCCGTCCTACCCGCCACCCCGCCCGCCCACCGTCCCGCCCGCCCTGCCCTCAGACCCAAGAGCAACTGCCGTGCCGTTACCCAAGCTGGCGAATTTTCGAGGGAACAAAGCCCCGGAGGGCCCCTCCGCGCCGGGCAGGACTGACTTTCTTTCAGCCCCGCGACGCGCGGTTCCGCCCTCTCTCCTGCCCCCTGGTGCCAGGCGCACCCCGGCGCATGTCAGGCGCGGAATGGCGCCCTCCGACGCCGGGACGGCGCGGCGCCCACGCACGGGGGGATGTGTGAGGAATGAGGAAGATTCGGTCGCGCGGGAGCCCTGACGCGGGGCCGCCCGGGGAGGAGGGGGCCATCCAGGCGTCAGGGGCGGGACCCAGCGGACGGCGCCTGCCTTCGCGGCGGCGCGCATCCGTGACGACTCACATCGCTACTTCGACGGCGGCACCAGCGCGAGGATGAGCTCGCCGCCCACGTGCTTGCCGGCCTTCTGATACACGGCGCCCTGGCGCCCCAGCTCCACCTCCACGGAGGACTGGTTCGGGATGATGACGCGCAGCGTGGCGCTGCCGTCCTTCATGCCCAGCAGCTGAAGCGACGCGTTGGTCCCGTTGGGGAGCTTCACCTCCGTGGGCTTCCGGGCGCTCACCTCCACGGTGTCCAGCGACATGCGCTTGAAGGAGGTGAAGCTGAAGTTCTGCTTCTGGAACGCCTCCTTCATCTTCTCCAGCTCCGGTGGATCCACCACCGTGCCCTTGTTGGAGGCCAGCACCACCTCCACCTGGACCTTCACCTTCTGGTCCTGGGCGGAGGCCACCGCGGGCCCCAGCACCAGCCCCACGGCGAACAGCAGCGTCAGCACCGCCCACGTCGGCTTCGTCATAGCGCTCCTCCGGTGGGCCGGGGCGGGACGGACGGAGCCGGCTGTCCTTCCTGTCCCTGCGGCTCCACGCTCGATTCCTGGGGCTCCGTCACGCCCGGCTTCTTCTGCCCGGCGGCGTCCTTCTCAGTTTCGGGGGCCTGCTCCTGCTCGTCCACCATCCAGATGATGGAGCCGCCACCCTCGGTCTCCATCACCACCGGGGCCACGCGGGCGCCCTGGTAGGACTGGATGGACTTCACGGTCATGCGCTCGGCGGCGTAGCCCTCCGGCGCGCTGTCGCGCAGCACCAGCGGCAGCGCCACCAGCACCACCACCGCGGCGGTGGCCAGCGAGGAGATCATCGCCGTGCGCTGGTAGAGGAACATCTCCGACAGGGCCAGCCGCATCCGCTCCAGGAGGGGCGGCTTCTCCGGCGTCACCCGGGCCATCACCTTCTGGGCGAAATCCTTGAAGTCGACGTCGTCCACCGCCATGTCCAGGCCCACCCGGAGCAGCCCGGACTCGGCGCGCAGGTCCGCCGCGCGGCCCGTGCAGTCCCGGCAGGCGGCCAGGTGCCGCTCCACGTTCACGCGCTCCCCAGGAGCGAGCTCACCATCGATGTAGGGAGACAGGAGCGGTACGAAACGCTCACACGCGGGATTTCCGGCCATACTCTTCACCCTGCGGGCTGGTGGGAATTCGTCGGTGGGGACGGGCGGCGCCCCACGGATATTCGAGGGTGCTTTCCGGCACCCTCATTCATTGCCCACCCCGCTCTTGGCTTCGTCCAACTCCAGATAATCCCCGAGGATTTTCTGCACCTTGGCGCGCGCGTGGAAGAGCCGGCTCATCACCGTGCCCTTGGGGATGTCCAGCGTGCGGGCCAGGTCCTCGTAGGACATTCCCTCGATTTCGCGCAGCAGGAGGATGGCGCGGTGCTTCTCCGGCACCGTGGCCAGGGCCTCCTGGATCTTCTCCGCCAGCTCCTTGCGCAGGGCGCTCTTCTGGGGGTTGGTCCCCAGGCGGCTGCCGAGCGCGCCGATGCGAGCCTCGGAGAGGTCCACGTCCTGCGTCTCGTCGAACTCCACGGGCTCGCCGCCGCCCCGGCGCTTGCGCAGCACGTCGATGCAGATGTTGGACGTGATGCGGTAGAGCCACGTGTAGAAGGACGCGTCGCCCTTGAAGTGGTCCAGGTACTTGTAGACCTTGACGAACGCCTCCTGGGAGACGTCCATCGCTTCCTCCTTGTCCTTCAGCATTCCGAGCGCGACGGCGTACACCTTGCGCTGGTAACGCTCGACGAGGAGCTTGAAGGCGCGCTGGTCCCCGCTGCGGACGCGCTTGACGAGTGTGAGGTCGTCGGTGGCCAAGTGCGCGGCACCGTAGCACAGGCCACGCGAAGCCCAAGGCTTTCGACGTGCTTCGCCGCCCCTAGAGCGAGCTGACGAGCGCGATGGCGGCCAGGGCCAGGCCCACCATGGCCAGCACCGCCCCGAACACCATGCGGTCCCACTGGGCCTGGGAGACGGCCGTCTCCTCCTCCGGGCCGGCGCGGAAGGCGTGGAGCACGTTCCAGAGCATGCGGGCCCCCAGCCGGCGGTCCGTGCGGTCGCGGTCGCGGGGGTCGTCGTTCTGGAGGGCGTTCCCCTGGGCGTCCCGGCGCACGAAGGGCCCGGGCAGGGGCTGGTAGAGGCCGGGGGTGAGCGGGGCGGCCTGCTCGGAGTGGCGCACGTCGGGCGGGGGCTCCAGGCGCACGGCGTCCGCGCGCTCGCGGGTCTCCTCGGGCGTGGGCGCGTCCATCACCCACATCCCGGCCTCCACGCCGTTCTGCCCGGTGTGGGCGTCCTGGAGGCCGGCGAAGCCCTGGTCCTTGAGGGCCTGCTCGAAGGCGGCCTTGCCCTCCGGGGTGGCGGGGTGCTGGGCGGCGGCCTCCGCGTAGGCGGCGAAGAAGGCCCACAGGCGGGCCACGCGGTCCGACGAGGGCAGCGACGAGGGCCGCACCTGCGCGGCCAGCAGCGCCCCGTCCGACGCGAAGCGCTTGCCCACCGCGAGCTGGCCCTCCAGGTGCTCCAGGTCGGAGGGGATGAGCGACTCCACGTCCAGCACCGGCCCGCGCGCCTCGCCCGCGCCCAGGTAGGGGCTGGCGGTGGTGGGGGCGGCTCCAGGCGTCCGGAAGCCGTCAGCGCCCTTGCGCCGGGGCGTCGCGGTGGCCGTGCCGGGGGACTCGAAGCC
>JAFADT010000771.1 GCA_023424585.1 Pseudomonadota bacterium | reverse complement strand
GGAGCGCACCTCGCGGCTGGAGCGCTACAACCGCTACGAGAAGTACCCCCAAGCCCTGTCGGACGAGGCGCTCGCGAAGGTCCACCGCACCGCGGGCATGTACCTGCGCCGCGTGGAGGACAGCCTCGCGTTCCTGCGCGAGCACAGCCTGCGGGACGTGTTCGCCGCGCTGGGGCGCTCGCGGCCATCCAACGTGCAGCTGTGGACCTCCACGCCGCAGCACAACTTCCTGCCCTTCTTCCAGCCCGCCGTCGCGGACCGGCTGGTGGCGCGGGGCGTGGAGTCCTTCCAGGACCTCTTCGGCCGCGAGCCGGACGGCCTCTGGCTGCCTGAGTGCGCCTTCCAGCCGGGGCTGGAGCGCGTGCTCACGCGCCATGGCATCCGCCGCACCGCGCTCAGCCTGACGGGCATTGGCGCGTCCCAGCCCCAGGACCCCAGCGGCGTGTTCCGCCAGGAGGACCTGGAGGTGCTGGTCCACGACTACCGCATCGGGCTGTACCTGTGGAAGTCGCCCGAGTCCACGTTCCCCGCGCACCCGGTGTACCGCGAGTTCTTCCGCGACGTGGGCTTCGACCTGCGGCCGGAGTACTTCGAGGAGCTGGGCGTGCCAGTGCCCGCGAACAAGCGGGGGCACGTGTGGACGGGCCTCAAGTACCAGGCGGTGACAGGCCAGAAGGTCGACCTGGGACAGAAGGCCCTCTACGACGTGGACGCCGCCAGCGCGCAGGTGTCCCGGCACGTGCGCGAGTTCTGGGGGCTGCTCGACTCGCGCCGCGCGCTCGTCCAGGACGGGCAGACGTTCGTGCTCGCGTTCGACACGGAGCTGTTCGGCCACTGGTGGCACGAGGGCGTCGAGTGGCTGGAGGGCGTCATGCAGCCCGCCACGTCGGCGCAGCCCCAGGCCGCCACGCCGCCGCCGGAGCCGCCGACGCTGCCCCGGCTCTACTATTCGACGTGGGGGCGCGACTTCTACAGCGAGCACTGGCTGACGCCGGGCAACGCGTGGATGTACGCGCTCATCAAGCTGGTGGAGGCGCAGCTGCCGGAGCCGGTGGACGCGGAGACGCGCGAGACGTGGCGCCGCTTCGAGGTCTTCAGCGGCAGCGACCTGCTCTTCATGATCCCGGATCCGACGCAGCGGGACCGGGCGCGCTCGCTGTTCCTCCAGCGTTACGCGGACGTCGTGTCGCGGCTGAAGGACTTCTCGCCAGAGCTGCTCACCTCCTTCCCGGTGGACCCCTTCAAGTGCGTGCTCATCCACGTGAGCAAGGCCGGAGAGCAGGAGCCGCCGCCGTTCCTCCTGCGCCGGCTGTCCCTGGAGGGAGTGAGCGCCGGAGCGCGCCGGGAGCTGACGCTCGACGCGGAGGTGCTGGAGGTCGCGGGCCTGCGCGTCGCGTTCCAGTACTTCCTCCTGCACCCGCAGGGCCGCTACGCGCTGCGCGTGGAGGGCTCCGGGCGCGAGCACGTCTTCCAGATGCCGGACTACGGCGTGCCGCTGCTCATCGCCCCCGACACCCGGACCTATCCCAAGTACGACCCGGAGGTGCTCTACCGGAAGCTGGGGGAGATCTGGGAGGGCGACCAGCACCTGCCCCTCCAGCAGCACCCCACGCTGCGCAGCCGCCACATGTACACGCGCGCGCACGTGATGGAGGTGCTCCAGGGCAAGCGGACCGCGGTCTTCAAGTACAACAAGGAGGGCTACGCCCTCCTGCGCTTCCGCGACCACAGCCCGGCCCCGGCGTGCGTCGTCTTCGATGACACGGTGACGCTCAGCGACGCGGGCACGTACATCCAGGCCGGGGCGCTGTCCGTGCCCGTGGTGAACGACCCGGCGGACATCGCGCGCCATGACTTCGACGCGGTGGTCTTCACCTGCTCGCTCAACTTCGAGACGGAGGTCCCGCACGTCCGCGCGCTGCTGGAGGTGGCCACGCGCCGGCGGCTGCCCGTGGTGTCGCTGTACGACGACATCCTCTATTACGACCTCTTCGACGGGCTGGAGCCGGACCCCAACCTCTTCTTCCGCGTGGCCGTGCCAGAGCAGGACGCGCTCGCGAAGCCGGGCCCGGAGGACTACGGGCCGCGCAACCTGCTGGGCGTCTTCGGCACGGACACGGTGCAGGGGAAGTTCACCACGCAGGTCTACCTGCGCGAGGCGCTGGCGAAGCACGTGCGCGTGCGCCACCACGCCACGGAGCCCACGGGCATCCTGCTGGGCTCGGACACGGGCTACTCGCGCGTGCTGCGCGTGGAGGGCCCGCAGCGGCTGGCGTTCGAGCGGCGCCTCATGGCGGACCTGGCGAAGGACTGCGACCTGGTCATCACCGGTGGGCAGAACGGCCTGCTCTACGTGCCGCAGGGCCAGGACCGCCGGGCCAACGCCTCCACGCACATCTACGAGACGTTCCTGCCGCGCCTGGTGGTGCTGACCGTGTCGGTGGACACCCGGCCGGAGGACGTGGTCGCGACGCGCGAGTACCTGGAGCTGCTCGCCCGTGAGCACGACGTGCCCTGCACCGTGGTGGGCCTGGCGATGATGGGCGGACGCAAGCTGCTGGGCAGCCGGTGGACGGAGACGTGGTTCCTGGGCGTCCGGGACGAGGTGCTGGAGGAGGCGCGGCGGAAGATGGAGCAGCACACCGGCCTGCGCGTCCACGCCATCCCCGAGGAGGCGGACGCGCTGGCGCGGAGCGTGCTCGCGCACCTGTGATGGAAGCGGGCGGCGCGATGCAGACGGAAGGAGCCCCCGGGCTGCGGCAGTCGGCGCGACACCTCGTCGCGCTGCTGCGGCTGCTGCGTCCGGCGTGGGGCTCGCTCGCGAGGAGCGCGCTCCTGGGCCCGGTCATCACCGGGCTCCTGCTCATCCCTCCATTCCTCACGCGGCTGTTGTTCGACCACGTGTCGTCCCCGCGGGACCTGGGGCTCCTGCACGTGCTGGTGCTGAGCATCCTCGCCGCGTCGGTGGCGGCGGCGCTCGCGGAGGCGCTGTTCGGCTATTACTCCTCGTACCTCACGGTGAAGCTGGAGAGCTCCGCCGCGCTCTACCTCTTCAACCACCTCCAGCACCTGCCGGACCGCTTCTTCTCCCGACGCCAGGTGGGCGAGCTCACCAGCCGCTTCGATGACGCGAAGGCGGGCATGGCGCTGGTGCTGGGGCTCATCCGCCTCGTCTTCTCGCAGCTCACCTTCCTGCTCGTCATCCCCTTCACCCTGGCGTCGCTGCATTGGGAGCTGGCCCTGGCGGCCGTGGCCACGCTGCCCATCGTGGTGGCGGTGCCGCTCGGCATCGGCCGCGCCATGGGCCTCGCGTGGCAGGAGGTGATGGGCGTGCATGGCGCCCTCCACGCGCTCCAGGTGGAGACGCTGCGGCAGAGCCGCACGACGAAGGTGCTGGCGCTGGAGCCGTTCGTGTACCAGCGCGCGGCGGGGCTGATGCAGTCCGTGCTGCGGGCGCACCTCAAGGCCCATGGAGTGGAGGGCCTGCTGCGGCTGTTCGAGCGCTCGGTGGAGGCCGCGCAGACGGCGCTCTTCACCTGGCTGGGCTGGCGGCTCATCCTCCAGGGCAAGCTGACGCTGGGCGGCTTCGTGGCCTTCGTGGCGTATGCCGCGTATCTGCGGGGGCCGGTCATCGAGGCCATCGCCTTCGTCACCGGCCTTCAGCAGCGCGGCGTCCACCTGCGCCGCTTCTTCGAATACCTGCACGAGACGCCGGAGCAGGACCCGGCCCGTTCCCTGACGCCGCCAGCCCCGCCGACGCGGCGGCTCTCGGGCGGGGTGGAGCTGGAGGGCGTGTCCTTCGGCTACCTGCCCGGGCAGGACGTGCTGCGCGAAGTGAGCGCGCGCGTCCGGCCCGGCTCGGTGGTGACCATCGTCGGCTCCAGCGGCTCCGGGAAGACGACGCTCGCGCGGCTGCTGACGCGCCTGGAGGAGCCGGGCCGGGGGCGTGTGCTGTACGACGGACAGGACGCGCGCGCGCTGGAGCTGTCCGACCTGCGCCGGCAGCTCGCGGTGGTGTGGCAGGACGTGGAGCTGTACCACGGCACCGTGCGCGACAACCTCACCCTGGGGCTCCCCGTCGTGAGCGAGGAGGACCTGCGTCAGGCCGTGCGGCTGTGCGCGCTGGAGTCCGTGCTCGCCGCGCTGCCCCAGGGCTACGACACGCCGGTGGCCGAGGCGGGCGCGAGCCTCTCCGGCGGACAGCGGCAGCGGCTGGCGCTGGCCCGCGCGGTGCTCCGCGACGCGCCGGTGCTGCTGTTGGACGAGGCCACCTCGCAGCTCGACGTGGAGACGGAGTCCGCCATCGTGCGGGCGCTGCTCGCCCGGGCCCGGGAGCGCGGTCAGACGGTGCTGTTCATCACGCACCGGCTGGCCAACGCGCCCCTGGCCGACGAGGTGTGGATGCTCGCGGGAGGCCAGCTGGTGGGCCAGGGGCCGCACGCGGAGCTGCTCGCGCGCTGTGCGCCGTACCAGCGGCTGTTCCGCGCGGGCATGGGCGAGGCGGACGCCGCCTGAGCGCGGACGGAAAGGGCCATGACAAACGAACCCCCACGTTCCTCCGCACCGCCGCTGCCCTCGCGGCTGCCCCTGCTGGAGGACCCCGACCACGCCGGACTCTTCGTCGTGCGGCGGATTGGCACGCTCACGCTCCTGCTCGTCGTGGTGCTCGGCGCGGGGATGGGGCTCGCGGGTTCGCTCGTGCACCTGACCGTGTCCGTTCCGGACGCGGTCCCGCCCCGCACGGAGTCCGTGTCGCTGGGCGCCTACGTGTTCCGGCAGCTGAAGCACTGGAGCCCTTCGCGGCTGGGGGGCACCTCGCCGTGAAGAAGGTGGGCATCATCGACAGCGGCGTGGAGGCGGCCTTCCTGCGCGAGCACGACCTGCATCTCGCGGGAGCGGCCTCGTTCTCGCTCGACCTGGACGCGCAGGTCCTGGAGGCGCGCGCCTATGAGCGGGAGGAGCTGGAGGCGTGGCGGGCCGGCGCGGGCACGCTGGACCTGGAGGACACGCACGGGCACGGCACGGGCATCCTGAGCATCCTCTACGACCAGGTCCGTCCCTGGCCGGACGTGGAGGTCTACGTCGCCCGCGTCCTCGACCAGAACATCCGTGGACACTCGCTGTGCCTGGTGGAGGCGATGGGGTGGATGCTCGATGAGGTGGGCGTGGACGTGCTCAACCTGAGCCTGGGCACGACCCACCGCGCGCTGGAGGCCTCCATGCGGGAGCTGGTGGAGCGCGCGGCGGCACGGGGCGCCATCATCGCGTCCTCCGCGGGCGGCGTGCCCACCCTGCCCGCGCAGCTGGAGTCGGTGGCGTCCGTGGGAGACCCCGCCCTCATGGAGCGCGTGGGCGCGGACGTGAAGGTGGACCACGTCGTGAAGGAGCGGGAGGTGAAGCTCTACATGGCGGGCCGCTGGATGCAGGTGCCCATGACGACCAGCTTCGCCTGCGCGGTGGCGGTGGCCGAGGTGCTGCGCGACGGGCCTCCGCCGGGATGGCGGCGCACGCGGGGCTGAGCGCCTTACTGCGCGGGCGTGGCCTGGGTGGGCGGCGTTGCCTCCAGGGCGAGGTCCCCCAGGTCCAGCACGTCGCCTTCCTTCAGCTTCAAGGTCCGGCGCAGGCGCCCCTCGGACGGGCCTCCCTGGATGAGGAGGACGCGCTCACCCGCGCGCACCCCCATGAGGGAGAAGTGGCCCTCCCCATTGGGGAGGTTGTCCGGGCTGAACGGCTCGCCCTCGATGCCGACAAACGCGCCAGGGATGGGCGCCTTCGTGGACGCGCTCACCACGCGGCCCCGCACGGTGGCTGGCGTCGCCAGGGGGATGTCCACTTCGAGCACCGCGCCCTCGCCGGGAGACGCCAGCGCCTCCCCGATGGAGCCGTCCAGCGTGCGCGCCGTCAGCTTCACCGGTTCGGGGGGGACGTCGCGCAATTCGAAGCGGTCACCGGAGAACTCGAGAGGCACCTCTCCCTGGGGAAGGAAGCCCTGCTGGAGCTGAAGCGACACGGTGAAGCCCCGGACGGGTTCACCCTTGCGCACCACACGGCCGCGAAGGAACGCCGAGGGCCGCAGTCGCACCACCACGTCCTGGTCGGCCGTCACGGACACAGCCTCGCTCGAGCGTCCGCCGTTACGCGCGCTCAGCAGCACACGGCGCGTCGCGGAGGCTCCCACGCGGGAGAGGGGAATGGCGAAGCGTCCCTCCTCATCCGTGGGCGTCATCGTCAGGGGAGTGCCCTCCCCCTCCACCGCGGTGAGGGTGATGACGGCACGAGGAGAGGGCGAACCGTCCGGCTCCAGGACGACGCCCCGGTATTCGTTCGCGTCGCGCTGCGCCTCCCAGGTGAACTCGACCCGGGTCGTCCTCCCCGCATCCACCCGCACCCGCGTCTGGTGTCCCGCGCTGAAGCGGCCACGCTCCATGAGCAGGAGCGCGTAGTCGTCCGAAGGAAGAACCATCCGGAAGGTGCCCTCCGCGTCCACGACTTCATGCCCCCCGGGTTGCGACGGGTCCTCCGCGATGGCCGTCACCTCCAGCGTCACGTCCGCAAGCGAGCCCCGGGCCACTCGCACCCGGCCTTCGAGCGTGCCCGTTCCCTCCAACGTGAAGTCCGCCTGGGCCGTGCGGTTCGCCTCCACGGAGACGATCCGGCGGGCGCCAATCGTCGCGCCCTCATGGCGCGCGGAGATGGAGATGCGGCCCGTGGCGAGCCCCTCAAGCCGATAGCGGCCGTCGGCATCGGTGCGGACCTCGACGCGGTTCTCGTCCGTTCCGTTGCCCCAGGCGTTGATGGCCACGACCCGGGCCGCCACCACCGCCGCGCCATTCCTGTCGCGCACCTGGCC